>JANQHA010000307.1 GCA_028282865.1 Oligoflexales bacterium | reverse complement strand
GGAGAGCGGGTGGCGGCTTCCGCTAGAAATTCTGCTGTGGCATCTTCTTCTTCGCTTTCGAACCCGCTTTCAAATTCGTAATCACTGAAGGATTCATCTTCGAGATCATATTCACTTTCAAGCTCAAACTCTTCCTCAAGCTCGAAATCGCCATACAATTCGTCTTCGGACTGTTTGATACTCTTCACAGCAGCGGGACCACCGACGGCCTTTGCCACTACCTCAGCAGCTTTTTTAGCAACTACCTTGCTCTTAGGAGCTACCTTTTTAGCTACTTTTTTGACTAGTGCTAAACTTGTCCCGTTTTGAGACTTGCTTGACCTGTATGTTTCTTCTCCCTCAAAGTCTTCAAACTCGAACTCATCTGAGAGCTCTAAATCACAATCAGATTCGAACTCCCACTCATATGCACTCTCCATTGATAACATTGTAAATCTCCTCAGACGAAGATACTCATATTTATAGAAATAGCTTCTTTCAGAGGACTTGAATAGCCACATCTTTTGTTTAATCTATTTAGGGTCACTAATATAGGTGTCATTCAAATGAGTGACTTAGATCATACGACTTCTCAGAAGAAATCTAAATTTGTATATTTCTTAGATGAGGGCGTATTTGTTTGAGAGGCCTAATAAAATACAACTCTCTACATCTAAAAGATAATCTGCCATAGTGGTAGCTTCTTAAAAATATTATCTTTAGGATATCTATAAAACAGTGCTTTTCTAAGCCTTAAATCACTCTTCGAGACTTTATCATAATTACCGTGCTGAAATGCATTTTTCCTCTCATTTTTTTTATTCTCATGTCAATAGAAGGTATGTGAGATATGCGGTTTAAGATGGATTTAGCTACTCTAAATGATCAACATCAGCGATATGTACTCGATCCTGTATTAGCATTAGCGTTTTATGGACCCGACTTAATTTTTCAGCTAAATCAAGATATCGAGTTATGGATTTCACGTGAGTTGTGGCACATATTAAATAATACTGACTTTTACCTTAGTCAGCCCAAATTACTACTTCCTGAGGATTTTTCAAAACAAGATTTATCGATACAGGCCGAAGAATCCTCAAGAAATATAGTTAAATCTCTCAAGAAATGGCAACATTTAAGGCAGATCAATAATCTTCGAAGCCTAAATCTATTTTGGATAGGTGATAGCCTTAGAGAATCTTTCTTACCTTACAATACTTCCAATACCATATTGGAACGTTGGGAGGAACTTACCCACTCATTAGATGAGCGATTGAGAAAATTTCGAATTTCTGATAGACCGTTCAATACTGCTATACGGGATTCAATTGCTCTGGTCGCTACCTTGGAATCGGCAGTTTTACTAACCTGTCAAAACTCTTATCAAGCTAATCATGACTCTTCACCTCTAGTATGTGTATTTTTGGAAACTTTAGGATTTGAGTGCCAATTTATCCCATCATCTAACCCAGTAGCTACTAAAGAGTATGATCACTGGAAACAATTTTTAAATATATCGACTATGGGCAAATTTATATTATGGAAATTAGAACTTTTAATTCTTCATTTAGTTCTTCCTAATGATACTCCAAATGGAGTCTTATCATCATTTCACACTAAAGCTCCTGAATTCCTTGACAGTAGGAATGATGGACAAAACGTTGACTTGGACAGTTGGGAAGATGCTCAGTTTATCTGGTATCAAATTTAGTTTGAGATTTATTGAACAAGAGATTTATCAGTACTAAAATGTTCAGAAATGGAACCCCCTGAAATAAAATCAAAATTAGTTTCGATATCGAATTTATAAAAGTTTAATTCTCCATGGTTGATTTTTGTAAAAAAAAAATTAACCATAAACTTCCAATACTTTAGATATAAATAACGGACTTAGAATTTGAAATCCGATATTTAAGCTATTGCATTTGATGAATTTTCGTATAGATTTTGTGATGCTAATAACTGCAGATGGCATCACTCATAGTAAGTTTTACCTCACATAGGAAATCCTGACACTAACGTTTTCTATGTACGGCGGCTGTATTCCCCGATTCATCGTAGATTTCTAGTCTCAAACAGGACAAATCATTTGGCTTCAAAAGGCATAGAATTCTATTATTTTGTTTTGTCTATTTGGTTATATATATAGCAATCCTAAATCAGTCGTAAATCCTGTGAGATGGGGATCATTGTCAAACAGAGATTTCGAGGATTTAAAGAGTCTTTTGTATTTACAAACTATCTAGGATTACTATAGAAAATGATAGGATTGAGAAAAGTTTGATATTTGTTTGTGGTTAATTTTATTAAATTATATTTGCATCATTTTTTTAAATTGTCTTTGTATCAATTTCTGAATTTGATAGATTTTTTTTATATATACTCTTCAGCCAAGAATATAAATCTTTAACCAAAAATATAAGCTTTTTGGGCACCAACTTAAAATGGGAAATTATCCCTGCTATAGGAGGCAGAGCCCAAGAGTCAGAATGCCTGGTTCAACTGACCTCTAGATTCTGATTTCCCAAATTCTTTCCCAGCCGGACCTTTCTAGGTTAAGTGAGTACCCAGCTTTTCTTCAAAACTATCGCATTGATAGATGTTTTTTATTTTCCTTTTATTATGGGTGGTGTTTTGTAATGAATGAAATCAGGGTTGCAAAGAATAATCTACCAAAATCACCTCTGGAATTCATCCGTCAATTCATGGATATCATTTTTGAGTTCCATTCTGAAAAATTAAACTTTCTCATCATATCGGAGCAACAATTCCTGAATAATGAAGTATTTTTTTCTCGATTTAATGATGATGATGAGTGTGCTTTTCCGATTATGGGAAGGTTTGAAATTGAAGGTAAGAACTTCCGAGTGATTGGCATTGATCTTGTTAGGCGAAAGGATGCTGTGCAAGATTTAGATGATTCCATGATATCTTGTTTGACAGAACGAGAATTGCAAATTGTAGCTTTAGTAGCTCAAGGGCAATCTAATCGACAAATTGCTAATCAACTACGAATTAGTGAATGGACCGTTGCGACCCACTTGCGTAGAGTCTTTATGAAGTTAAAAGTGGATACTCGTGCTGCTATGGTTTATTATTGCGCTCCTCTGATTCATAAATTACTTCCTCCTACACCGTTAAACTGCAGAGCGAGGCGCTAACTTGAAATCGATGGCCGCCCCGTTCTAAGTCAAGAAATGGCTGTGCTACGGGGTAAGTTGCTCAAGCCCATCGGTCGAAATTGCAAGTGCAAGTCGCTGTAGTTGGGTTGGCTGGGCCAGATGATGTCACTCTTAGAGTAGTTGTGGTCGAAATATCTGTGCGCCGCTTTGCCATGGACCACTAGGGTCTGTTTTAAAACTTTTGGTACAA
>JANQHA010000180.1 GCA_028282865.1 Oligoflexales bacterium | reverse complement strand
AGTCGACTTCAAACCGATGCCCCATTCCGGTCATTTTTGAAGTTATGACCTCTGGCAAAAAATTAAAGTAAATAGACTGAAAGGGGTGAAGGCTTATATTAATATATAGCAGGTGGGCAATAACAGCTACTAGAGCTCCACTAAACACCTTCTGAAAAAGCTCCTTACGAAAAAAGCCTTTGGTCATTTCAAAAACAAAGAAAAGCCCGTAAACCGCGGTAAAAACAATAGCTGGATAAACAAAGAAATGGTGCCTCCACGAATCAAACATCGTCGATTTAAAAATAACTGGTGCGATTAAAGGAGCCCACATCCAGCCGCCAATAGTCAACAGCCTATAGTCTAGAAAAGTTGTTTTAAACCTGCGAAAGCCATTATAGATAACTCCGAAGTGCCCTAAAATAACAGCAAAGAGAATAACAGGAGGCGTCGTTACTGCGATCCAAACAAAGTTATAATGCCAAGGTAGCTTTGTAGAAACGACACTGTCACCAAGATAAATCATATAAGCCGTAAACTTGAGTTTAGCGACTCCCTTAAAAGCGAAGATAAAGTTATAAACAGCCTCTCCCCAAAGAAAGGGCCAAAACAAGACGATAAAAGTCCAGCTTAGTGCTAAATAGGAAACTAACTTATAAGCAGAAGTTTTAAAACTCGTCTGCCGAGTTACCATAGACAAAGTAAAACTCATCACAGCAAAGCCCAGTAACATCACACCGGGCATTCTTATATCGACTGCAAGAGCCGAAAATACAGCAGCCGGTATCAGCCAGCGAAGCTTAAACGATTCAGTTAATTTAAAAATAAAAAACACCGCAATGGTACAGAAAGATAAAAACCCGATATCACTAGAGTTATGAAAGCTATGGTTAAAAATCCGCGGGTGAAGTATTAGCAACGAAGCTCCCAAGAGCCCCCAGTAACGACTTTTAAAATACATATTACAGATATGATAAAAACAAAAGCATGCGGCAAAAAAAGTGAGAAAGATCAGCAAATGCCTCATAAGGTATATTTCACGCCGTTGGGTATCCTCCTCTAAGCCTGATAACAGCTCTATACCGTAAAGAAGTAGCTCATAAGCTGTGCCATGCTCCCCACCGCGTGTGGTAGCTTTCTTACCCTCCCAGTTTTCCAAAAAGCCAATAATATTCCCGTAGGTTCCGACACCATAACGGTGATTGGCGAGCTCGTCCCAGTTCCCGGGCATATTCGGCCAAATATACAAACCGATCGCTAGATAAGAAGAAAAGAATATCAGTACCAAATGTTTTTTTATAAAAGAATACAAGTAGTTCACCCTCATAATGTAAAGCGCTACTCTATCGGTTTTAGTGTCTTATCTCAATAATATTTACCATTGAGGATGGTGCTCCACCAATACTAGCGGGGCTATTTCGTCTTTATATCCAGTAGTCTGCACAAACGCGAAGTCGATTCTCAATTCGAACACCCTTTGGTAGACTGATTTGAAGTCACGGTATTTTTCGGCGGCATACGAGATAAAAAATCATTTTAAAGTAAGCACGAAACGAGTAGAAAGGGTTTCGCCAAGTTGCTGGGGAGTTTCTTTCAAAGAAAATATGTCCGACCCAAGCAAAGCTATATGTGATAAGTGGGATGCCCACCAGATACACACTCTCTTGTTTGACCAATGCATAAATCGACACAAACAATGCTAGAACAAAACCAAAAATGTGAAGAGCCTGATTTGTAGGATTCTGATGATGCTCAAGATAAAATGGCCAAAATTCCGTAAAGCTCGAAAATCTTTTTTGCTTGTTATTTGCAGAAGGTAGATGCTCCTTGTACCAAGCAATGAACTCATTCACGGCCTCTTCCGTAGAATGGGTAGCACGGTAGCCTAACCTCTTTGCTGCCTTGCTGGTGTCAAGAGTCATTGACTGACCAAGAGCAGCCACTGGAACAGGGAGGAACATAGGTTCATCTTGTCTTCTCATAATACGAGCCAAGAACTCGTTTATTCGAGATAAAGTAAGCATAAGGTAACGGGGAACTTTAACTCGACGGTGAGTTGTACCAAACCTACTCGATAAAGATTCTGCAAAGTCCCAAAAATTTTCTGGCTCAGCATTAGCGATGTTATAAGCTTCGCCCATAACCTCCTCAGAGGCAAGGATAGCTAGCGATATCGCATCAAGTAGATTGCCAATGCTGGTGACACTGATTTCATTTTTTCCACTGCCTATTTGGACACAACTACTACGCTGCAACTTGATAAGCCTAGGGAGTACATTGTTATCTCCGGCGCCGATAACAAAGCGAGGCCTCAGTGCAATAGTCTTAAATGTCTCACTATTTGCCAATAGTACCTTTTGCTCGGACTCGAATTTAGTTTTCGCATAGTGATTTGAGAAATATTTCGGTAGATCCTGCTCTTTTAAATTATGCTGGTCCTTAAAGTCAAAGTAAATACTCGGCGACGACATCTGGACGAATCGTTTTACCTGCGACCTCTGGGCTGCAGCCAAAAGGTTTTCCGTTATAACAACATTTGCCTTATAGAAGGACTCGTAACTCCCCCATGTGCCAGCCTTCCCAGCACAATGAACAATAACGTCGACATTTTCTGTTAAAGCCAGGCAAAAGTCTAAATCATCTAAGCTTCCATGCTGCCATCTAATATTCGAGTGAATACCATATTGATCAATTTTTTTTCTTCCGGTTGCGATAATATCATAGCCTTGCTCGGCTAAATAATTAGTCGCCCTCATACCTATAAAACCTGTTGCACCGGTTACCAGAATTCTCATGAGTGACCCTGCCTTTCAAGAAAATCAATTATAATTGGTGATACTTTTTGAGCCTGCTCTAGCTGCGGGAGGTGCCCCGCCTCGTCTATGGCTACAAACTTAGCGTTTGACATGATCGAGGTTAGGTCTTTAGAAAACTTAAAGTCAAAAGACACATCTTGGCGCCCCCAGACGATTAGGGTCGGAATAGCTAAACGCGAAAGCTCTTTATAACCAACAACATAGTCTTTAACGGGCATATGCCTCATGGTAGATAGTATGGCAAGTTTTGAGCCACTTATGCGAAGTTGCTCTTCATAATCGTCAATAAATCCTTTGAACCTCTCAGGTCGGTAAAAATACTCTTTGTTTCTCTCCATCATGATGTTGTGTCCAATGATGCAGGTCAAGGCTTCGCCAATAAAGGGAAGTTTAGAAAGTCTTGTGGAGATATTTTCCGCCATTGGGAAACCTGCCGGACCTACCATGGTTAGAGATAGAATCTCTTTAGGGTGTTTGATGGCATATTCAGAAGCGATGATATTGCCCATAGAAGAGGCTATAGAATGAACGGGCTTATTTCCTATTTCTAGGTGCTCGAGTAAACCCTCAAGCTGTTTCCGAAAAAGAGCTTGATCGTAGTCGGCATCTATACGCTCCGATTTACCGCGACCATATAAATCATATCGCAATACTTGGTAGCCCCTTCCCTTTAAGGCGGAATAGGTTTCGTCCCAAACATTCATGGGCCCCGACACTCCATGAATAAGAACGACGACAGGTCCACTCTGACTCTCCGCGAATTCATAAGCGGTATAGCCCGCTGGTAGATCTGCTTGACGAACCTCAGCAAAGGCTGAATTAGTTAGAAGAAAAGTTAGTATTGCTATAATTATTTGGCTCATAAGTCCTCCTTTCAAGCTCAAATGTATGCTAGAGTCAGTGCTGTTTCCTTAAACTAGGTTTAGAAAAGCTCAGATTTTGGATTATTTATTTAATCAGCTAAAAAAATTGGTAAATTTTGATGATGGTGAGCTAACCCCCATAGCCAGGCATCTAAAAAAGGAGCGCCTTGCGAAGCGAGACTTCCTATTTCAAGAAAATGAAACCTATAATCGGATTGGGTTCATAGCCAAGGGGCTTGTCAAGAAAATATACCTGACTCATGAGGGGAAGGAGTTTATCAAGGAGTTTGCATCCGAAGGCGAGATCATTGCCCCCTATTCATCCCTCCTACAAAGTAAAAGAACAATTTTCTCAATTCAGGCGATTGAGGATACCGATTTAGTCACCATTGATTGGCAGCAGGTTGTTCCTATGTTTTCCACAAGCATCCATTGGATGGAGCTGGGCAAGAGAATTGCAGAAGTACACTTCATTAACCGAGAAGTCCGAGAGTTTGAGCTTCTAAAAATGTCTGCAATTGAGAGGTATAAAGCGTTTGAGAAGCGATATTCCCACTTGCAAGGCCGTTTGAAGAAACAAGATATTGCGGCATATCTAGGAATAACCCCAGTAGCATTAAGTAGGATTATAACCGGCTATGTCGACTATAAACCTAAGAGCGAGATATAAGCTAACTTGGGAGCTAGTTAGCTTAAATCTTTAAAACAGACCAGCCGCTAAAAACATGAGTGGTCAGGCACATGATTCTTTACGACTGTCCAGCTTCTGAAATCGATCGAATCCTCTATAGATGAACGAATTTCCGAGTAAAACGTAATAACCTCACCCTTGACTGAAATAGTAAATAACTCAGATATCTCCATAGAGTGCTCTAAGCGTCCGATACAGGTGCTTTCATAACACGATCCCCTCCCTATGGTCTCTCCGTTGACATTCACAACGAATGAGTTCTTTTGCCCAAATAAGAATTCATAATGGCCTTCACCAATTATTGGGCCAATTTTTGCTTCGTAGTTTAGGAAGTTGTTTGAGACTATTAGCATTTGCTCACCATGAAGCACTCTGTCAGACCTACTCGACCACCCCTTGTGGCTGCCGCAGTAGTAGCCATCTTCGAAAAAGTTCGCAGATAACCCGGCATCAGACCAGAGAATTAAAAGTATAATTGCAAAAAAACATCTCATGCCTACCCCTCCTTGGTAAAACCTCACATAGCCTTCAAGCACCTGAAGTCTTTATGATATGCATATATAATCGAAAGTTTTGATGATTTTAGCATCTTGGATAATTTTAAGAAGAGCTAATTTTGTTTACCGACTATGTGAAACAGAAATTTTAGAAATCTGTCAGCAGTACACCAATAGGATAATAATAAAGTCAAGTGTTCTTACAGTGCCAAGAATGGTGGGTCCAAGATCCCACAAGTCGAAAATTTTCCTACTCCAATTCAAGTAGTTGATATTATAGAATTTAAATGGCGCAAACCACGACCAAGCCAGAATCTCCTCCTTTCAAAAGAGTAAGAAAAGCCTTGAAATCGGTGTCATTATGTGACACCATAGCCATGTTATGACGAGACTCAAAAAAGTCATCTCGAAGATTCAGTCGCAGCCTCACAAGGTCAAGGCTAAGGATTTTGTGAAGCTCTTAAAGGCGGAGGGTTTTGTTATGCGAGCTGGTGACGGCAGGAAGAGTCACCGGCATTATTTTGATCCTGATAGGCCGGAATTGATGATCGTCGTTGTGTTCTCTGAAGGTGACAAGACAATTTTAGATGAGAATTACGTCAAGAAGTATTTGAAGGAGTTAGCCAAATGAATGATTTTGATCCAAAGGATTATCAAATACAGGTAACGTCCTTTACGCACTCAGGAAGTGGTAAGAAAATGTTTTGCGCCCGTGTCGCTGAGCTGAAAAATGTCTATGTGGAGGAGTCGACTGTTAAGAAAGCCTACGAGCAAGCGCTTGAGGAGATTAAGGTCTTTAAAGAGCATTATTTAAGGGAAGGTTTAGAGTTTCCGAAACCTATCTCTGAGCAGAGGTTTTCTGGTGATTTGCGTGTTCGTCTTGGCAAAGATTTGCATAAAAAAGTAGCTCTTGAGGCTGCAAAAGAAGGAGTCTCGCTGAACAAGTATATTATTGAAAAGTTGAAGTCTGCATAAAACCTGAAGGCGAGGGTTGTTTCGGTGCGAGAGAGAGTATTTATTCAAACCTTTAATATCTTTTTGGTTATATGGTGGTACTTTGTTTTACCTTTACATGCTTTCGCTGGTAGCAATTTCTTAAAACAACTTATGACAAGCTGCACAAAGAGTGATGCTGAGTCATGGGTGCAAAGCCACAAGCCTCAGTATGATATGGTTGTCAAGTTGGTCTCGGACATAAACCGTCAAGTGAAACCGGCTGTTCCGGTGAAGGATTCCATTTTAATGCAGCCAAAAATTGCCAAAGTTCGCGATGTTGCCCTCGAGAGCTTTGTTTCTATATTCGGGTATTTTAAAGAGCGGGTTCGATATCAATCGCTAGATAGAGACATGCGCCAAGTAAATACCAGGTTACTTTATGGAACTTCCTTTGTGAATATTGAAGAGGCTTATGATCAGGTAGCTTTGTTTTTTAGAATTGGTAGAATCCAGAAAAACTGGGATAGCGATAACCTTGTGGAGTACGCTGCAAGGATGGACTACGCTAATCAGTCATATCCATTTCTTGGTACATCACACTTAGTGTCTCAGGCTCTAGTTTACGGGAGAAAACCTAAATCCATTGAAAAGCCAAAGTTTGGCGTTGTCTACGTCATTGACCCCACCAATGCCCCTGTTTTAGATCTGACGAAGTTTGCAAGATCCCGCGGCTTAAATCCAGAGACAGATGATTTAATCACATTCTGGAATGAGCATGAAGTGGTCTTCAGTTCACAAATACCCCCACACCGATTCGTTGCAGCATTCATCCTGGAAAACGACGTGCGTGTCGAGTCGTTCGTCTATAGGCAAGAAGTCCGTTATGTGCTACTAAACCCAAACTACAGGCCAGAGTCTTTGTAAATTGCTGAGAGTGCGGAGTTAAAATTTTCGACTAGTGGGTTGAAGAGTGGAGGATAGGGGAGTCGAACCCCTGACCTCTAGAATGCAAATCTAGCGCTCTACCAACTGAGCTAATCCCCCAGGGTTATATTCTTGGCGTCTGAGGCAAACCATGTTGCCTTATTTCATTATAGGATGCAAGGTAGATTATTGATCTACCTGCCACTATATGGAGCGCCGATGGGAGAGGGATTTTTTTATTTTAGCAGGGCGAGCTTTGCGTTCGACTTCCTAGTCTGCGCGCTGTTGGTTGTCTTAGTTTTGCTTACTCTTAGCATCTATCTAGTTCGAGTCAAAAGAAGCTACAAAGCTCATAGAGTGCTCCAAATATCGCTTAGCGCTCTACTGCTTGCAGTTATCATCCTATTCGAGATCGAGGTCCGCTTTGCCGGGTGGTCGGATCAGGCGCTTGTTTCCCCACATTACAACACCATTCTATTCCCATTTTTATGGCTTCACGTGCTGTGTGCTGTGGTTACTTGTGGTTTGTGGGCGGTGACTCTTTGGGGAGCTTTAAAAAGTTATGACGTAAACCCAACTCCAAACCCATACAGCGCAAATCACAAGATGCTTGGAAAATACTCCACAATAGGCCTCTGGGTCACAGCGGTAACCGGTTTAAACTTCTACTACCTAGCCTTTGTATGCTCTTAAAATCACCATTTATTTTACGGTACCAACATATTATTTGACGAAAGCCTTTGAAATTGTTTGAATAAATTCATGACTAAGTCCAGCGCTGAAGCCGAAGTAAAGAAAACAGCAGCCGCTAACCGCGCCAAGAAGGGCATTACGGTCAGCAGTACAGCTGAGTATTTTTCCAAAAACCTACAACAGGTAGGGTTTTCTTCCCCAACCAAAGCCGTGCTAACGACCTTAAAAGAGGCTGTTGATAACTCACTAGACGCCTGTGAAGAAAGCGGAATTCTACCTGAGCTTACTATAATTATTGAGAAAAAAGGGTCTGGCTCCCTAAGAAATACCGATAAAATTCGAGTCTTCGCCCAGGATAATGGCCCGGGCATCGATATCCAAGATGTTCCAAAGGTTTTTGGTGAATACCTAGCCTCGTCAAAATTCGGCAGAGGAAGGTGTTCAAGAGGACAGCAAGGTATCGGGATTTCCGCAGCTACCACTTGGGCACTGCAGACCAACGCAACCGGTGTCAGAGTCATCACAAAAAAGAAAAGCCAGCGCAAAGCTCTTAGTTGCATTGTGGAAATGGACCTTAAGAACAACAAAGGCGTTTTAAAAGACAAAAAACAGGTCGATTGGGATGTCGAGCACGGAACATCTGTTGACTTTCTAATTGATGGCCGGATTCAACTCAATGGGGAAGCAGGCCTGATGAATTACCTCAAAGGAAACGTCCTCGTTAATCCCCATATGACATTAAAATATCAGCTCCCGGGTATGGACAAGATGGAAGTCATTGAGCGGGTGACGAACGAAAACCCTAAAGTTCCTCAAGCCGTAGAGCCACACCCTCATACCATGAAATTAGGAGAGTTTCTGGCTCACGCTCGGCTATTTGGCAGTGCAAAAACCAAAACCTGGCTAAGGAAAGGGTTTTCACGGGTCAGCGATAAGGTTCTTGATGAGGTTGCAAAGGCAGGGAAGTTTAAGAAAAGTATTTACGAGCAGTCGTTACTCAAACTATCTGATACCGACTTTAAAGCTATTTACACCGGTCTACAAAACTGTGACCTTATGGCACCTTCGACTTCGTCAGTGCTGTCGATTGGAGAAGAGGGACTATCTAAAAGTATTTTACGCATCGGCGACATCGATTTTTTCTCAGTAGTCACCAGAAAGCCGACAATATGTGATTTCAAACCAGTCCAAATTGAGGTCGCGGTCGCTCGCCTGATTACCAAAAGCCGTGACGAAGAGGATCAGGTTCATGTCCTTAGGTTTGCTAACCGGGTACCGCTGCAGTTTGAT
>JANQHA010000148.1 GCA_028282865.1 Oligoflexales bacterium | reverse complement strand
AAAAAATTGGTGGTTCACACCCGCCAGCTAAAAAAGGATACCAGCGGTGACGGCCGGGCTAAGCTTTCCCAGGTGCATCCTGTAGCTAACCCCTGACTGAACGATAGGCCCATATATTCTTTTTTTGTAGTCTTGATGGTAGGATTTAACGTCCTCCCAGTGATAGCTAAACATCATAGGCGCGAATGCAGCTAAAGCTGCTGTGCCACCAACTGCTTTGGTAAGGTCCTCGTCTGCCGTTGACGCAACATAAACTCCGGCTGCAAGGTTTGTTAAAAAGGATAGCCAGCTAGCTTTTCTTCCTAAACTAGCTGGCGCATCGATGCACTCTTCGGCCGCTCGCTCTCTAACTAGTTGATCTTTTCTGTTCTTGGGGCTAGAGGGTCTTACGGTTTTAAGACAGCTGCGATAGGGGCGGTAGAGTGCCGAAGCTAGAACTGTAGCACCTAGCCAGCCACCACCGACCATAGTAGCTAACTGTCCTGCTCCTTTTGCAGTTTCTCTCTCGTCTTTGTTGTGGTTTTTGTCTTGCATTGCCATCATTCCTGCACCTAAGGTCACCAATGCCGAAACCTGTACCGGAATATGGCGAGTCCATGAGTTGCGATTTTCTAATTGGGCCTCTTTTTTAAGTCGTTCAGAAGCTTTCGGCACCACCAGTAGCTCTGGGTAGGAAAATCCTTGCTTACTGGTTTCGCCTGATGCGACAGCTGTTGATAAAATACCGCATACAACTGCAATGGTTAATTTGCTAAAGTTTCGCATATTTTGTAGAGGTCCTTTTTAAATTTGTTAGTTTAATTTAAAATATAATTTTACTTTATTTCAGTCTTAGAAAAAACTAAAAATTTATGGGAGTTGTTTCATGAAGGTTGTTCTTATCCTTTTAGCAATTTTAGCTATTTTACCGCAGTTAGTAGTAGCGAAAGGCAACGATGCTACGATTACGAGAAAGTTTGGCAGTGTAAAAATTCTGTCAAAGCCTAGTACGACCCTTAAAAAGACTGAGAAACAAGTTTTGTATGATGGTAAGTACTATTCGGTTAAGAAAGCTAAACGCGGACAAAAACTGGGCAATGGTGAGGTCATTCAAACTGGAAAGGGTGCTCGGGCTAGGCTCGTTTTTGATAACGGCGATCAATTTACTGTTTCTGCATTAAGCTCTTATAAAATTGCTTGGGGTACAAAAGGCTCAAAACCAGAAGTTAACTTGCTCATGGGAACTCTTCGGTCAAGTGTTAAGAAAGGTGGCCCAAGATCTGGAATGAAAGTGAGAACTCGCTCAATGGTGATGGGCGTGCGTGGAACCGACTTTTTTGTTCGTGCGCGTGATGCTAGAGGTCAATCGGAAGTAACCGTTCTGAGAGGCCAGGTCTTGGCCGTACCAACTGGGGTTAAGAATCCTAAACCGGTAAAGGTTTCTACGGGATACTCTTTAAACATTGGGCCCGAAGCAAAAGAGTCTGCTATTAAAAAGAAACGTAAGAGGAAGGTCAAAGTAGCGTTAACTAAAACTACCCCTAAAAGGCTTGAAGTGATTCAAAAGGTTACAAAGGTTAAGAAAAGTATCCCTGCTTCAAAGGCGACTCCAGAAGACCTAAAGCAGGAGCAGTTAATCGCTGAGCTTGAGAAAAAAGCACTTAAGACGACTTTAAGTGACATCAAAGAATACGATCCTATTTTGCACGATAGACTCAAGAAATCGACTGAAAATGGCGATGATATAGATGCGGTCGAGGATCAGATTCATAAAGCTCGTGTCCGTAAGCAGACGCCTAAATTGGGACGAGAGAAGCCCGACTTAGGAGCTGAATCTGAAGATGTGTACGAAAAATACTATACTCCGCTCTGAAGGGAGTGAGGCTAATTGAGAATGGTTCTCAATTATCTGTTTTTATAGGTTTTTTTTGCTATCGTGACTCTACTGTGACAGAACTAATTATTCACTATGTCATGATAGGTTTATGTTTTTAGAAGAGATCGTAGTTGTACAAAACAGTGTAAATAATGATTCGAAGCGTTCGGCGCTTCGTCATTATATGAGTGCGCAGACATCGTTCAGCGTACAGACTTGTCTGAGAGACCTTTGGCTTTTTACATTGGAGCCAGGTCAGATCTTTGAAGATCATTTTGTTGAGGCTAGGTCAGGTCAGGTTTATCGAGGCGTAGCTGCTTATAGCTATTTGCTTTCCGTTTCTTGTGGCTTAGAAAGCCTGGTGAAAGGAGAGACAGAAATCTTTTCACAGGTTAAGACAGCCTGGAAAGCCCTAAATAGCGGTAATAGTGATTTCGCAGTTGCGCTGCGTCCCTGGATGCAAAAACTTTTTACTGACTGTAAAGAAATTAGGTCGGAGTTTTTACAAGGTATCGGTGGTGCATCTTATGCCTCGCTTGCTCGTAAACTCATGAGTCCGGAGCCAGAGGACCGGATACTGGTGATTGGAGCTGGTGAGTTGGGTCAAGCTGTGGCTCCTTTATTTACTAAGTATAAGTTGTGCCTATGGAACCGAGATAAGAAAAAGCTTGGGAATTTGCTGAAAAAGCTTGTGCAGTCATCTGCTCATCATGTGGTAGCAGTTGGTGATGATGAGCTTCATGAGTATATCGGCTATGCCGATCACGTTGTCATCTGTACCCCCATGGGAATTGACGATGAACAAAAATGGGTCGAAGCACGAGCTCAAAGTGAACAACCAGGTAGAACGATTCATCTAGGTGGAAAAAAGGCCAACGCGGGGCACTGGAATAAGGTTGATTTACTTACATTGACTGATATATTTGCCCTTCAAGAAGATCAGAATCAAATTAAGAACGAGAAAGTGATGCAAGCCAAAGAAGCATGTCATATAAAAGCCAAGCATCGACACCTAATGGATGCAATTAGTATGAATCATGGGTGGGAAGATTTGACTGGACTGATGTGATAGCAAACACCGGCTTTATACAGCGATTGTGTTTGCGCTTTCAGGCAAAACCGCAGGAAAAGTGCGACGAAGACAGTACAGCATTAGTACCGCGAGGAGCATTTTGACGAGAACGCAGCATAAAGTTTCAAAGACGAGCGGTAGATGAAAACTCTCCGATTAGGTACCAGAAAATCACCTTTAGCTAGAACTCAAAGCCAGATGGTTGCTGATCAAGTTATGAAAAGCAACCCCGGGCTTAAAGTAGAGCTTGTGGGCATTGAAACTCAGGGAGATCGCATCCTTGATGTTGCTTTAAGTCAGATCGATGGCAAAGAGTTTTTTGTTAAAGAGCTTGATACCGCCCTTCTCAATAAAGAGGTTGATTTTACGGTCCATTCCTTAAAAGACCTTAGCTTAGAACGTCCATCCGGAGTCAAACTTGCTGCGATACCAGCTCGTGAAGATATACGGGATGTCTTATTATTTAACCGTCATGCTCTAGATCGTATGGTGGCAAACAAGCCTCTGCGTATAGGGACTTCGTCACCAAGACGTTTGCATAACTTGTCTGAATTTCTAAAGGTAGGTCTTCCTAAGGTCAGTGATCATGCCTCGCCCAAGTTTGAATTTGTTGAGATCCGAGGGAATGTTCATACACGTTTAAGTCGCATCCACGAGAAAGTTAGCCATGCTAAATATTTGGATGGTGTGGTTCTAGCGCTTGCCGGCTTATCCCGTTTGGCGGAGGCTAGTGAGAGCCGCGATTCCATCGTTGAGTTATTATGTGATGTGAGGTGGATGATACCTCCGCTAAGTCAAAACCCGACATCACCGGGCCAAGGAGCGTTGGCAGTTGAATGTCGCGAAGACGATGAGGCTACATACAGCGCAATTAGACCAATCCATGACGCTGATAGTTTCCAACAGATTTCTCGAGAAAGGGAGCTGATGGCAGAGTGGGGTGGTGGTTGCCACCAGCGTTTTGGTATCAGTGTGGTTGATGCTGGGCGCGTCGGATCTGTCATGTTTCAAAAGGGTTTGAAAGCCAATAATGAAAGTGTTGATGATCTGATTTGGGATGAACCCGAGCACCGTGTTTTTTCAAATTGTAAAATATGGGATGGGATGAAGTGTCGTCCCAGGCGAGACGCATTGGAAGTGTCGGTGCCAAAGAAACCTGTATACTTTGTTGCTAATGCTCGATCGGTTCTTGGAATTAACACCACTCAACTTAACAACGCGCGAGTCTGGTGTTCAGGCTTTCGAAGCTGGAGAAAGCTTGCTGAAATGGGTGTGTGGGTAGAAGGTTGTGCCGATAGTCTGGGCTTTGAGTTTATAAGGCCGCTTATTGGTAAGCGCATTCTTTCTCTTCCAAAATTAGAGGAATGGTGCGTGTTGACTCACTCGAAGGCTGTCTCGGGGTGGCAAGAATGCGAAGCTATCGCTCCCTATGACGTCGTATTTGAGGATGATAGTTTTTATGCCGAGGGCCTGGGTACCGCGGATGTTGTGTTTTGGGCGAGTGGTTATCAGTTTGATTGTTATTCGAAGTTTGTGTCTGAAAATGTCGTTCATTGCTGCGGCGCTGGTAAAACTGCCGATCATTTGACTACACACTTAAAGCAAGATTTTTTCCCATTCCCAAGTTATAAATCTTGGCTAAAATTTATCAACAAAAGGAATAGAGTATGACTGATGATTTGTCGAAACAATATTATGAGCGGTCTCGTAGAGTCACTCCAGGTGGTGTGCATTCACCGGTTAGGGCTTTTAAAAATGTCGATAGTCACCCCAAGTTTATTGCTAAAGGAAGTGAGTCTCTAATTGAAGATGTTGATGGTAAAAGCTACGTTGACTACTGCATGTCCTGGGGGCCTCTTATTTTAGGACATGCCGATCCTGATGTCATGGAAGCTATTCGAAAAACTACAGCTGACGGGTGGACTTTTGGTGCAGCCGATGTTTTTTCCTTGGAATTGGCGGAGCTTATAACTTCACGTATTCCCTGGGTTGATCAGGTTCGCTTTGTTAACTCTGGAACCGAAGCTGTGATGTCAGCGCTGAGGGTTGCTAGAGCTGCCACCGGTAAGAATAAAATTTTGAAGTTTGATGGTTGCTATCATGGGCATGTTGACTCAATGTTGGTAGCAGCCGGCTCTGGGCTAGTTGAAATGGCCACTCCAGATAGCGCTGGTATTAGTGAAGAGACTGCGCGCCAAACGATTGTGGCTCCACTTGATGATCTTAGTGCGGTGGAAGAAGTGTTCTCCACCCATGCTAACGACATTGCTGCAGTCATTATTGAACCTGTTCCAGCAAACAATGGGTTGCTATTGCAACGTGACGGCTATTTAAAAGACTTGGTTGCCTTAGCGAAGCGCCACGATGTTTTGGTAATATTTGATGAAGTCATAACCGGATTTAGGGTCGCCTTCGGTGGGGTGGCAGAGTTAGCTGGTATTGAACCCGATCTTGTAACTTACGGCAAAGTTGTAGGCGGTGGTTTTCCCGTTGGTGCCTTTGGCGGGCGCAAAGACCTGATGGGACTTGTGGCACCCGAAGGCCCTGTTTATCAGGCTGGGACACTAAGTGCCAATCCAGTTGCCATGAGTGCTGGTTTAACTACGTTGAAAAAACTTTTACGCGAAAACCCTTACCATAAATTAGCTGCAGCCACGCAAAAGATGGGTGAGCGTCTCAAGAGTTTATCTTCGAAAGAATTATCTTTAGATCTGACAGTTCAAAGTTTTGGCTCGATATTTTGGGCTGGTCTGGGAGAAGTAGAATCGCCAGATGGGGCAATTCGAACTCCAAATCAAATTCCTCAGATGCAAAAGAACCTATACAGCCGTTTTTATCCTGAGCTACTTTCTAGAGGTTACTATTTAGCTCCTAGTGGTTACGAAGTCGGGTTTATGTCAACCAAACATACCGAACAGCAGAATGAAGGGTTAGTCGATGCCTTTGTAGCCTCCCTAAAAAATGTTTTAGGAGAGTAGTTTGGGGAAGATCTCATCACCGTTTGGCTTTCAACTTCGGTCTGTGATGGTTTTATCACTGCTACAGTTGTGCTGTACGATAGCACTAGTTATTTGGTGGGGACACCTTTTGCTTGAACAAAATGATGAAATTTTTGAGTTAAAAAATGCTTTGAGTCGGTTTGACTCTTCTGTTGAGGTCGGGTTCCGTCAGCCAGTTAGAAATATGATTATCTCTGAGTCTATTTGGTTTATTGCAGTGGTGGTAGTGACGAGCTTGTTTTTAGTCGGTTTGTATTTACGAGATATCCGGCGCAATAGTTCATTACAAGCTTTTTTTGCGTCACTGACCCACGAGCTTAAAACACCGCTAACTAGTATTAGACTTCAGGCCGAGACTATCGAGGAGTACAGTACCAAGGACCAGTATTTATTCCCTTTATCTAAACGATTGCTTGAGGATACAAATCGCCTCGAGAACCGGGTGGAGCGAAGTCTTGAGCTCGCAAGAGTAGAGGGGGGTGGCCCACTGCACCTTCAGAATTTAGACTTAGCT
>JANQHA010000124.1 GCA_028282865.1 Oligoflexales bacterium | reverse complement strand
ACTTTTAGAGTGGAAAGTGACCGGGTAAGGACAGTATTTGACGGCCAGGTTGACGAGAGTGCTCTGGGTGATCGAGTTGCGCTCAAAGTTCTCGAAGATTTTCAAAATCAATTTAAGCTATCGGTTGCCTCGAGCTCTAAGCAGCGTGTCGACGGTAATGACCTGTGTGGGATGGGTGGTAGTATAGGACATATATCTTACGAGTGCGCAGGAAATATTGAACCCACGATCGGTACGCATCCGCCGGCAAAGCTTGGCATGGCGCCACTCATGTTTTTTATGCCGCAGTCTTTTTTGGTTCACGATTTGTTAAACCGAAAGTTAACGATTGTTCGCTACGCTTATATTCGTGACGGCAGCGATGAAAATTGTCTGAGAGAAGCCTATGATAGCCACAGCAATGCTCTCGAAGGTTTGGTTACTCGGGTTAGCGCCGACCATGAAGTATCTGACCTCATCATAACTGGCGATCCAGTAAGCCCAAATGACTTTGACCATAGCTTTAGCAAGCCAGATTTTCTTAAAGCAGTTGATGTGTGTATGGATGCTGTCTGTAGTGGTGAATTGTTTCAAGTTCAAATTGGTAACCGGATGTCATGTTCTAGCGACGCACGGCCGTTTGACGTCTATCGCCACCTAAGAATCCTTAATCCATCGCCTTATATGGTTTTTTATCGTTTTGAAGACCATCATATTATATGCGCTTCTCCTGAGATGATGGTCAAAGTTTCAGAGGATCGTATTGTCCACCGTCCTATTGCTGGCACTAGAAAGCGGCATTGGAATGACCTTAAAGACCAAAAGGCTAAGCGAGAGTTACAAGAAGATGAGAAAGAACGGGCGGAGCATGTGATGCTTGTCGATCTAAGCAGAAATGATATAGGTCGGATATCTCAGCCCGGAACCGTTGAAGTCGATGAGCTTATGATTGTCGAAGAGTACAGTCATGTATTTCATTTGGTAAGCCAGGTATCTGGAGTTTTGCAAGATGGGCTTTCGGCATTTGATGCTATGATAGCGAGCTTTCCCAATGGTACCGTTAGCGGCGCTCCGAAGGTTCGAGCGATGAAACTTATCAATCAGTTAGAAAGTCATGCCAGAGAGTTTTATGCCGGTAGCATTGGAGTGTTTGACTTTAACCACGGGCTTAACTCGACGATTCTGATCAGGACCATTTATATGAAGGAGGGAATCGCTTCGACCCAAGCTTCTGCAGGGATTGTCTATGATTCGATACCAGAGCATGAGTGGAATGAAACCCAAAATAAAATGGCGGCATGTTTATTTGCTATGAAAAATACCAAGTCTCGCGGTAAAGATCTGAATGGAGGTGTAGTTTGAACAAAAATCTTTTAAAGAAAATTTTAATTGGCCTTGGCGGGGTTCTTGTATTGATACTTATGGCTATTATTATTACGCCATTGGTTGTCGATATAGATCAGTACCGACCCCAGATTGTTGAGGCTGCTAATGAGCAGATTAATGGTGAGCTAAATATCGGCAAATTATCGTTGTCTCTCTGGGGGCAGGTAGAGATTGATATTGATGGCATAACTTTAAAAGATAATTCAGGAGCCACTCTGGTATCTGTCAGTGAGGCGTATGCCCAAATCGGGTTAGGATCTTTGCTTTCAGGAAAACCTCGTTTAGTCCTTAAGCTAGAAAAACCTGACTTGAATTTGGTCAAGGACAAGTCTGGCAAGCTAAATGTTCTTAGTTTAGTAAAGGAGGCGCCTGCCTCATCGCCTGGGAAACCTGCCGGGGCTAAGCCCGAGGAAAAGTCAGCGGCAAAAACAGACTCAGAAATTCCTGGTATTGCTATCATCGCTGCTGCCGGGGTTGATATATCTGTTGTTAACGCTCATTTAAAATTTGTTGATATGGCAGCAGTATTTGAGCAGGAGGTTAACGATTTTAATTTTTTAGTCGAAGACTTATCTATGAGCCGTCCTATGAATCTTAAGATATGGGCAGATATCGATACTAAGGTTGGGGAGTCGATTGAAGTGGAAGGACCAATACGGGTCGACGGTACCATAGCGCCCGTTTTTCAAGGCGTCGAATTTAAAGATGTTAAGATTGACTTGGATATGAATTTTGATGATTTAAATATAGAAGTAGCTGAAGTCTTTCATAAAGAACGGGGAGTTCCGGCAAATATAAAGACGTCATTGCAAGCTAATTCGGACCGACTAAACCTAATGAGCGGAGTTATAAAATTTCACAACGCTGAGCTTGAGATGTCAGCTCTTATTAGCAAACTACAGACCGTTGACCCTTCTGTTAAGTTGGAGTTGCGCTCAAAGCCAATTGAGCTAGCGGCTTGGTCTCAAATTTTGACCATGCTTAAGGAGTATGAGCTCGAAGGCCGTATGGATATTAACTCAAAAGTTTCGGGCCCTCTTAGCAAGATTAACTACGACGCAAAATTAGACATCCAGAACTTGATTGCTAAGACCCCCGGCCTGATTGCAAGGCCAAAACTGCAAATGCGTATGCACGTTGTTACCGATCAAATTAAAAACTTTAATTTAGAAGTCGAAGCCCCAGGCACAGACATGAAAGTTAGTGCTAAACTTAAAAATTTCGCTGCTCCTCAGGTGTCGGTCAAGCTAAATTCCAATGCTATTGACTTGGATCAGCTCCTTCCTAAGCCAGAACCAGTTGCTGCCGCTGGTTCTTCAGAGTCCAAGGCACCTGAGCAAAGCTCTAGCTCCAAAAATGCTCCAGCAGCTGCGCAACAGGCGACAGATGTCGACAAGGCTCTTGACCCAGTCAGGAATAATGAATTCATTAAATCGGTGGGAGCAGATGTTGTGGTCAAGGTAGGTAAATTTAAAGGAATGGATTTGAATGCAAAAAATATATATGTAAATTTCTCCTTTAAAGACCTAGTAGCCAATCTTAAAACATTCTCTTTAAATACTTTTAATGGGCTTATTAAAGCTAACGCTATGGTCGATATAAAACCAGCTACTCCTACCTATCAGATGAACCTGGCAGTGAGCCAATTAGATTTAAAAAGTGCTGTAGAGTCCAAGTTACAGTCGTTTAAAAATACGGTCATTGGGCGTTTAAATTTTAAAGCTCAAGGCAGCGGGAGAAGCTTTAACTCTGATGCGATTTTAAAAAATCTACTGCTTAAAGGTAATTTTAAAGTATATGACGCGACTTTTGCCACTATCGATGTTGGAAGAATGGCTCAGGAAGGTGTTAATAAGGGCATCCAAGATGCTGCCGCGAAGATACCTATGCTAAAAGATAAAACTGTCGGTACTCCTAATAATTTTAAATCTAGATATAAGAATATTTCTTCTGGGTTTAGTCTGGAAAAAGGAGTTTTCCTAGCCCCAAATTTTGCAACCGAATCATTTCCCAAAGAGGGTATAGATTTATCGGGACGCACTCAGGCGGACTTATTAAACGATAAATTGGATGCTGATTGGTCTTTGATCGATACTTACAACTTAACAAAAGCAAGAGATCTATCAGTCGAAGTCAGTGGTACCAAAGTTAACCGTATCCTGGCAAAAGGCAGAAACCCGGTGAGTTTTCCTGTCAAAGCAGGCTGCAAGCTTAGTGCTCCTTGTTACGATTATGCAGCTGTTCCGAGACACTTAACCTCGATAGCTTTGGATAATACCCGTAAAGCAGTTAAAGGTCGTTTTAAGAAAGAGACCAAAAAAGCTAAGAAAAAAGTGCAGAAGCAGCTCAAGGACAAGGGTAAGAAGAAGTTGGAGGAGCAGAAGAATAAGCTGATGAAAAAGTTTGGCTTCTAACACCATTCGCGTTAGAATCTTCATTCAGCTTCATGCCCAGCAGGTAGCTGGTGGGCACAGGGTTTGTTAGGGCTAAATGCTCCTACCGTACTAACTTTTTTACTGTATTCGTCGTTTTTGTTTTACCTAAGTCCGTTGTGCCCCTGTCTTGCCGCGCGACCATCCGTTCCCGGCCGAATACCTACTGCACCTGGTGTTCGAAGATTATTATTTCTAGCTTCGTTAGGGTCTCTTCTGCCGCTTGTCTTTCCGAAACAGTTTTTACAAGTTGTGCAATCTTCAGTGATAGGTTTTTTGTCTTTCCATTTATTACAGCCAGCACATTTTAGATACATAGTAGGTGCAACTATAGGGTTAACGATATGCCCTATAATTGTATTTTTGGAAGTGAATACAAATGCACGTAAACCTTCAAATCCGTTTCGGATGACTAATAAAGTGTTGTCAGGCAGCCCCATCCTTTTAAAAGCTTCCGCATCGTCGGTATATATTAGGTCAGTTTTAGTTCTGGTGATTGCCTTAAGATGTACTAGTTTAAGGTTTCTCTCGATTCCCGATTTAGAAATAAAGTATACTTGATCACTTTCAGATTCTTTCACAACACGTCCTCGGTCCCCAACTTGAAGGTACTCGCTCTCAGGTATTTCACTGGCTATAGATTTAGCGGTCGGTGTTAAAGTTTGCCAATTAATGTAGGGCGCATCTAGGCGCTGAATTACTTCAATTGGAGTTTCGGAGTTTTGCTCTTCAGAGTCTTGTCCGAAAGCATTTGAGAGGTGCGCCGAGGTTATTGCCATACTAACACTAGCAGCGATTAGGGAATAAATAATTTTCATGGGGACTCCTGGTAGGAAACGCAGGGAATCTAGCAAGAGTAGACCTTTGAGGCAATAGATTAGAGATTTTGCCAATAATATATGTAGATTAAGGCAAGCTATTAGCAATCATCTCTAATCCAGATTCACTCAAGATACTCTCTGGGTGGAATTGTACCCCTTCGATGGGCAGGTGCTTATGCTTTATCGCCATTATAATGCCGTCATCGGTAGTTGCTGTCACTTCAAGCTCATCAGGCACCGTATTTGGGTCGACTATCAGCGAGTGATAACGAGTGGCTGTTAGGGGAGAGGCTAGGCCGTGGAATACTCCGACGTTATTATGAGATATTTTTGAGGTTTTACCGTGTACCGGTGGCTGGCACTGGATGATCGTAGCTCCAAATGATTGAGCAATGCTTTGATGTCCGAGGCAAACCCCAAAAAGCGGCGTTTTGCTCTCAGCGGCTTGGCTGATGAGGGCAAGGCAAATTCCAGCATTATCTGGGGTAGAGGGACCAGGCGAAATGGTAATTAAATCTGGATGAGTTGCCATGATCTGATCAACACTGCATTGGTCATTTCGAAAGACGGTGAGCTCAACTCCAAGTTTTTGATAATATTGGGCAATGTTGTAAGTGAACGAGTCGTAGTTATCTATAAGCACTACACTTCTCTTGGATTTGCTCTTCTGACCTGTCATAAATTTACGCTTCCTAATGATGAAAAGTTTGCCCCTTGCTAGCAAAAGATATAAAACCAAGTTCTAAAAGATCAAGGTGCATATTTATTGCTGTGATTGTAGCATATTAAGTATCTTAGTTTGAATGGTAAGAGATTTGTTTCTTAATAAAAAGAAAGCGTCAGCAGACTACGAGACTTTGCGCCGGGTGTTCACCGCTCCGGAAGGGCGCAGCTCTACCCTAAGTCATATAGAGAAAGAAATTTCAAAAAATATTCAGAGGTTTCTAAGTCAACATATCGTCTCCGGCGATGCTGACCCAGAAGAGCTTGAGCGTAATTTTAAAAATACGAGTATACCCGAGGAGCCTATTTTTGTTTCGGAGCAGGCGGACTTTTTGCTATCAAAAGTGGTTTCACAGTCGGTCCATACTTCTTCGCCTAGTTTTATTGGTCATATGACTTCCGCTCTGCCTTACTTTATGCTTTCTCTTGGCAAAATTATGACCGGTCTTAACCAGAATCTGGTGAAGATAGAAACTTCTAAAGCATTTACTCCTCTTGAACGACAAGTTATAGCGATGCTACACCATTTGATTTATCACTTTTCTGCTGACTACTATCAAAAGACAGCTCAAGATCGTTATAATTCTTTGGGTGTGTTTTGTTCAGGCGGTACAGTTGCCAATATCACTTCGTTATGGGTAGCTAGGAACAGACTGCTGGGGCCAGATGGGGATTTTAGAGGTGTGAGCAATGATGGGGTTTACCGGGCGCTGCGGCACTATAATTTAGAAGGCCTTGCGGTTTTGGTTTCAAAACTCGGCCATTACTCTCTATCGAAGTCTTGTGATATTTTAGGTGTTGGTAAGCGTCACCTGGTTGCAGTAGATACCGATCATGAGGGTAGGGTTAACGTCGATAGTCTTGAAAAGGAAATTCATTTATTACGCGAAGCTAAGATCGGGATTGTAGGGGTGGTTGGTATTGCCGGTACCACTGAAACGGGTCATGTAGATCCATTAGCCGATATGGCAAAAGTTTGCAGACGCCAAGGTTGCTACTTTCACATCGATGCTTCTTGGGGTGGGCCTACTTTATTCTCCGAAAAGCACAAGTCACTGCTAAATGGTATTGACCAAGCGGACTCAGTTAGCATTGATGCTCACAAACAATTATACGTACCAATGGGTGCGGGTTTGGCACTATTTAGAGATCACCAGAACCTAAGCCTCATTGAGCAGCACGCTCAGTATGTTATCCGATCTGGGTCTCGCGATCTTGGAAAACGCTCTTTGGAGGGATCTAGACCAGGTATGGCGATGATGGTTCATTCCGCTCTTCACGTGTTGGGGCGTAAAGGTTATGAGTTATTAATTGATCATGGGATTGGGTTGGCCAAAACTCTTGCAGGTATGATTCTAGAGAGTGATGATTTTGAACTGACTACTGAACCGACATTAAATATTTTGACTTACCGCTATATACCGCCGGGATTTAAAGATGCGTTGTCAGATGCTGGAGAAGAACAGCTTCGAAACCTCAATCAGCGCTTAAATCAAATAACGGTCGCCATTCAAAAAACTCAGCGGGCTAATGGTAAAACTTTTGTGTCTAGGACTCAATTGGAATTACCTCAATATGGCGACCAGCGGATAGATGTTTTTAGAACAGTGCTAGCAAACCCGTTGACCGATGAAAGTATATTGAAAATGGTTTTGGACGAGCAGCGTCAGATCGCTGCCGAGCTTCATGATTAGGGTGCGAGTTTAAAAATTAATTCCCAGCCGCTAGCGGTTTCTCTTTTTGTGTCAAGAACGGCGTTTATTATTGGGTCGACATCTGGCTCGTCATCTTCGAAGTTTGTCTGCAGAGTATATGATTGGTTCTCTTTTAGCATCTCTATGAATTGATCTCTGCTATCAATCTGTTCGCTATGATCCGATCGGCCTAAGGCTGCTGCAATATGATTACTATCAAGCCGCACACCTCGCATGTTCATGAGCAGCTTCCAAGGATTCATGTTAACTAGCACCTGGATATCTTGTAGGCTCGAAGCGGTCATTTTATTTAGCGGCTTGTAGCGACTATCTTCTAACACTGGTGAGTCCTGCTGTGGATTATAAGTCGACCTAAGGTAGCATAATCCAATCAATAGTGCATTTTTAAAGTGATACCGCGTATGAGCTTTAAACCGTCGATCCTATACAGGGCTCAGTTACGACACGCCGACAGGTAGCCAGTCTACCTGGCAAAATATCAGAGCGAAAATGCTAACAATTTCAACACATAAATACTGAATACTATTTCTAACAACCAACCCGCTTGATGACCGACTTTCCGAGGACCGTCACCCCACCTTTGCCACTATCATCATTCTTGCCCAGGATTTCCATACTTCCTTTGCTCTCGGCAATATTGGCTTTGCAGTGGGCTTCGATGATACTTTTGCTTAGCACGGTGACGTTTGACTTAAAACAGTACCAGCCATTTGGGTTCATAAGCTTAATCGTTTGCTTGGATAAGACTTTAACACTAGGTTTTACTAAGATAAGTTGTGGGTAGGTAGTGGCAGTGTTATCTATTGTGTCCCCGCCAATGCCTAAGACTTTAACGGATATTTTCATCTCGCGATATTTTTTTTGCTGCTCTGTTTTAAAAGGGTGATCGCCCCAATTTCTCAGACACTTAGTCAAAGTATTTTGCTCACTACCGCCAGAAAAGTTTACTAACCCATACCTCTGCTTGTATGAAGCCAGATCCATTCCACTTGGCATTTTTTCTGCTTCGCCTTTACTAGCGACAGCTTGGCTTGAGATAAAAGTTATTAATGATAGCATTGCTCCAAATAGCTGCATTCTCATAGCGACCTCGTCTGGGGTTAGAATGTGGTTATTTTAAGCGATCAGAGTAAATTATCAACACTCATTTGAAGACGTAACACCGCTAGGCCTGGTCAGCTGCTACTTTGAGTCGACTCGGATTGGTTGGGCTAAAAACTGTATAGCTTTTTGACAGGTGTAGATGGTGCATCGAGTGAGTCTAGGACTACTTGTTAAAAACACAAATAATTTCAGATACTTAAGGTTTGGCCTGGTGATTGCTTAATAGTCCCTATTAAGACCAAACTAAATAGTGGAGAGAGATATGATCAAAGGTATGAAGTTGATTTTAGCACTGGCTATGGCCACCGGATGTAGTCAAGCTATCGATACTAATGACTTGAGCGAAGTTAAGGTGGGTGAAAAAGTAAGCCTAAAACTTGAGCCTGGTAACTTCGTTATCACGAAGAAAGAGGGCAATAAAAAAACTCATAAATCATGGGCATTTTTTAAGGAGGAATTTGAAAAGCTAGTTATCGAGAAGCTGTTCCCAGTTGAGGTCAAACTTGACGGGATATTAGCTGTCTACGAGTATCAGGACCCTAAAAACTTAGAGGAAATTGCTAAACTTAAGGTTGAGATTGCTAAGATTGAGCGGGATTTAAGAATCGCCAGTCCAAATAACGATAGCACGCCAGTGTTGCTAAATAAGTGGCTTACCTCGATAGCTGAAGTAAATGAACTAAGTAAACTTCGTGAATTAAGACAGGATATCATTATACTTGTGACTGAAGTTAGGCATATAAATCGAGCTAAAGTCGATGAGGCTGTAAAGTATTTTTATCAGGATTTAAGGCTTGAAACGGTGCTTGAATATGGGACCGAATCGAAGCAAGTAGTTGGAATTACCGCTGACGAGATCTTGGCAGCTTTTGACAAAGCGGAGTCCTCGAAAGTGAAGCTAGTCGATGCATTTTCTATGAATAGTCTTCAGCTTCGCAATATGAAAGACGTTGAGTTCAGCAGAATTGCTGACAACACTTGCCTTTTTGCTCGAGATTTCGCTAGCAATAATAGAGGCTTTTTGGTCCGTCGGCCATTTGAAAGTCGGAAACAGCTTTATGGATCCATGGCTACTGATTTGATGGCAGCTCATAAGAGAAACGCACCAGACTCTGCGGTT
>JANQHA010000070.1 GCA_028282865.1 Oligoflexales bacterium | reverse complement strand
CTTCTGTTTTGATCACGGTAGCAAGGACCGTCCATAAGCTATTGGCTTGGCAATATTGGTAACGTGCTTCAATTTCTAGTAAATTTCTCATGAGACCTTCTAGACGTTTTGTTGTATTCTAGCCTAGGTTAAAGGAGATATCACTATGCAACTTACAACTACATCGATCCCATGGACTCGAGCTAATGACGGAGTTTTTGCTGGGGTTTGCGAAGGAGTCGCGAGGCGATTTGAGGTTTCACCTTGGGCAATCCGTTTCTTGTGGTTACTTTCGATCTTGGGATTTGGCTTCGGTTTTTTTGCCTATATTATTCTGGCAATTTCCCTGCCACGAGAAGATAGAGTTTCTCGCTCCCGTCAGAAGAAATTGCTCGGAGTTTGTTTAAAGGTTTCCAGAAAGTTTGATATGGATATCGGACTGCTGCGAGCTGTTGCTTGCCTAGTAGCGCTGAGTTCAGTTGGCACAGCACTGTTAATTTATTTCATATTGTTTTTTATTCTTCCTGATGACCATGAATCTAGTGAAACTATCGATAGAATTTCTTCCAGACCTATTTGATGAAAGACATTGACCAAAAATACTCTTTTGGTGGCTGGCTACCTGATGCTGTTGCATCTGGTGTCAGCTCTAGTAAGGCTTTAGGGCCCTCGTCTGATACCGATGAATATTGGATGAAACAGGCGCTTAATGAGTCGATGCTTGCGATCGGAAAAGCCAGCCCTAACCCACCAGTGGGCTGTGTCATTGTTAAAGAAGGAAAATGCATAAGCCGCGGCCACACCTCAGCATTTGGTGGAGTGCATGCTGAGGTGATGGCGCTATCTAACTTAAGTGAGGAGCAGGCGAGGGGAGCGACCGCTTACGTGACGCTAGAACCCTGCTGTCACCAAGGGCAGCAAGGTCCGTGTGTTGAAAAGCTAGTAGCAGCGAACTTAGGTCGTTGTGTGATTGGACTTCAAGACCCTAACCCATTAGTAGCCGGTGGCGGAGTCAAGCGATTAAAAGATGCTGGCATAGCTGTAAGCACCGGAGTACTGGCCACACCTTGTTGGTTATGGATGAGTCCTTTCTGCAAGACAGTCGCTAAGGATAAACTCTTTGTTGCACTAAAATGGGCACAGACCTTAGATGGGCAATTAGCCGATGATCAAAGTTCTTCTAAATGGATCTCGGGAGCACTAGCTCGGCGTTATACTCATTGGTTGCGGCAAAAATACGACTTGATTATGGTAGGTGCCAATACTGTGCTAGCTGACAATCCCTGCCTTGATGTTAGAGATAGTCCTTTTATTAACCGACAACCCATCAAGCTAGTATTTGATCCTAATGGGAAAATACTTCGCGCCCCGGGTAAGAAAATTTCTGAGTTAAAGCAGACTACCTTTAGACCTAGTGAGGCGAAAACTATTTATGCTACCTCAGCTCAGGTTGATTCTGGCTTTATTGATGAGTGTAATCTTGAGGTTGTTTCATTAAATGAAAATGAACATCCTCTCAAACAAACCTTACAGGCACTTAAAGGGAATATTCATAAGTCGTTAGGTAGGCCACCTTTCCAAAGTATTCTGGTCGAAGGCGGTCCTAGGTTGCTAAGTCTGTTTTTTAAAGACGGTTACTTTGACTGTATCCATGCTTTCGTTGCTCCAGCTATTCTATCTGGTTCCAGCAATCGAATAGATTCTATGAGTCCGCTAAAAAGCTTAGCAGAGATGAGACGATACGAAAATGTTACTACTGCTCAGCTGGGAAATGATATTTTACTTGAGATGATTCCAACAGAGTGAGGTGTAGCCTTATTTATAAGGCTGCGGTTCTTTTTTGGCAGCTGCTTTTAACCAATGCCATAGGTTAGACGCCTCCTCTTTACTGAAGCCTAGTTGGTTAGGCATCATTAGACCTTGCTTGAGTGCAAATGCTTTTGGATATTTGACATGATAGTGAAGATCTTTTTTAAGACGTTTTTTGTAGATCGGTAGTGGGTCGACAAAATCCCAGCCGTACCTTGCGCCAACATACTTAACGCTGTGGCAGTATTGACACCTTCTGATGAAGACTGATGACCCCTTTTTCACCTTAACATCATCCGATAAATCGAATTGCTTGTTATATGCCGATAAATTTACATACTCGACTGCCCTGAGACTATTAACATGCCGCCAAGGACTGAAAGGTTGACTCATCCCAGAAACCAAAAAATCTTCGGTCTTTTTATTTAGCGCTAGTTTATTCTTTGCAAATGTAAGTGGTCTCGGGTCCCGGTAAAGGTCGTCTTTTTTAGGTACTGATGCAAAGCGCTGGCTCCACGGTGCTTTGTTGGTTGCCCGGTTTCTTGTCGCCACAAAGACCTTAAATCGTCTATCACTAGTTAGCGAAAGCTTTACTGGAATGATCATTTTGTTT
>JANQHA010000040.1 GCA_028282865.1 Oligoflexales bacterium | reverse complement strand
ACATTAATACTAATTATATATTTTTATATAAAATTTATTAAAATGATTAGATTTTTTTCTTTAAAAAAGCTAATAGCCCGCAATAAACCCGCACGGAGCTAAGCGGAAGAGCTAAATTCCTACGAGCCTGCTTAAATGAAAAGGTTAAGGGTAGACATTAGAAAAAACGGGCATAAGAGGAGGCCATTTCTAATCTAAATGACCTCCGGTTTTACAAAACTTAAAGCAGCTGCTCTAGGAGTTCTGGAGTAAGCTCCATATGCATTGGGCTTCGCTTATGAGAAGACTTTTCAGTGGACGACTTAGAAGCCTTCGAGCCGCGCCCATAGATATGCCGATCAAACTTGCTCTGGACACTGACACCGTAGAAGTCTTCTAAATCGGCAATAAAATCTTCGGTAAATAGTGGCTGAAACTTTTTATCGCCAACCCAGTTTTTAAGGAACTTTTTGAGACCCCCAAGATCACGAAACAAATAATCTAAGTGAGACATAAACATCGACCCATCGGAGTAAGCACGGTAGTCAGTATGACGTCGGTATTGCGAATGTGCGGCCATAGTAGTCACTGCATACATTGAAGAGTTTCGCTGGTAACCGTCGTCCCGCCAGCTAGCAATAGCCTCGTCAATCCATCCAGCATTGCCATTAGCCGGCATGACACCCCTAGCAAAGTAGCTGTGAGTAAGCTCATGGGCTAATGCATAATCTGAAGTAATGGTAGCGCCGGCGTACTCCATTCCACCACCACCAGGGGTCGCATAAATTGTGATAGAGTTATGCGGGAACGCTCCGTAATCAGCCTCAAGCTCTGCCACAATAGTTTTAGTCTTTTTAGCAAAAGGCTCTAAAAGCCGCGAGTACTTTGAATAGACCACTATTGGAATGGTCCTACCATCTATAGAGGTTAGGTGATCATACACAACTTCAAAGTATCCTTTTGGAGCAGTATGAAAATAAGGTGCACTGACGTTGTAATGCGCTGGAAACTGGATAGTATAGTGGTCTCTATGCTGAGTAACCTGTCCGTTGGTGAAGATTTCCTGCTGGTTAGAAATCCCGATAAATTTTACAGAATATTCCATTGCAAAAGAGTCATACTCTAAATTTGTTGGTAGATACTTTTCAGCTAAGTCTCTATCTGCAAGGTCACCTACAAGAAAAGCGGAGTTGACACCTTCGGAAAAACGAACTCCTGAGGAAAGTTCATGAAAAACCTCAAGAGTATGCTGCCCGGCATCTAGAACCTTATTAACGACCCGCATGGTCGATGAGTTATCAGGTAATTTTACCTCTTCGGCGCCGACTTCATGGCCGTCAACAGTCACTTTAATTGGGTTGGCAATCAAGTCAAAAAGAGGCTTACCCATATCTGTAGTATCAAACACGATAGTACTTCGAACGGTGGCCTTTTCATTAGTGCGATCATAAACAATTTCGTAGCGGGCATCCTTAAAGTCACAAAAGACCGCTAGGGAATCCCCGGCAGCAAATGCGCTTGGAGCTTTATCTAAATTAGCGAAAACAATATCACTCCAAATTCCACAAAAAACTAAAGCAGTAAATAGCTTAAATCTGTCAAACCTCATGTAGACCCTCCCAAAAAGGTTACTGGCGCCTCGACTGCGCCGTCATCAGTAAAACTCATATCAGTAAATCTTGGGGGGATCCTATCACTTTAAATAGCTGTTTGTCCATCGAGCATTGCCATATTAGGCTCGCATTCCTTAAGAGCCGCAACAATTTCATTGATATTAATTGGTTTAGCTAAAAAGCCATCCATACCGGCCTTCAAGCATCGATCTCTATCTTCCTTAAAAGCACTTGCGGTGACTGCATATATTTTAGGCT
>JANQHA010000005.1 GCA_028282865.1 Oligoflexales bacterium | reverse complement strand
TACCGGTGCTAAATGAAAATCAAGACCTCTATTTTGAGATCCAAAAGAACAACGAATTTACCAGCCAAGTTACCAAAGACCTTTTGGAAAAAATCCAGGACTACCTAAAGTCGGTCGAGTCTGGAAACCGAGAAGAATTCAAACAATACATGCAAAATAGTAAGAAATACTTTGATCAATTTTGACGAGCGATTTTTGCCGAAGACTCTGGCGGCCATTGCGGAAGAGTTCTAAGTGATTGCTCGGCGACCTGAAGATATTCAGGAAGCAGCTTCTTGCTAACAGGGTCTTTTGAAGGAAACTTTCGACCCAATGGATCGACAAACCTACCGTTCTCATAGAAAGAAAAGTGTAAATGTGGCCCAGTGGCAAGACCGGTTTGCCCGACATAACCAATGATCTGACCTTGTTTAACCGTTTTGCCTCGTGAGACACCGCGAGCAATTTTACTTAAGTGCAAATAGGCAGTTTGGTACACACTATTATGCCGAAGCCTAACCATGATACCAGACCCACCGTAGCGCCCCGCCTTAATCACCTTACCCTTACCAACGCTACGAACCGGAGTTCCAGTTCTAGCGGCATAGTCAACGCCATTATGAGGGATGTTTCTCTTAAGGATTGGGTGAAAACGCCTGCGCTTGAACCTAGAAGAAATCCGACCAAATCTTACAGGGCTTTTAAGGAACATTCGTTTAAGTGAAGACCCGTCGGGCGCATAATAAGAAGCGTCATCGCCAGTTTGTGGAAACCTAACTGCGGAAAAACTTTCACCAGCATTAACATACTCGGCGGCTAATATATTCCCCCACCCTATCGGTCTATTGTCAGCAAAAAGCTCCTCTACTGTAATTCGCCACCGGTCTCCAGAACGAACCTCGCGGCTAAAGTCAATTTGCCAGGCAAATATTTGAGCTAGATCGCTTATGAGTTGTGGATCCATTCCAGCGTTTGCCGCTGAATCCCATAAACTTTGCTGAACGACACCCACAAAGGTCCTTGAAGGGGCTGATACCGGGAGTTCAATCATCTCAGCTTGCCATTCAGAGTCAACCTTCTGAATGAGCAGGCGTGTGGTGGGAGCTAAATGAAACATAACAGCCGAAGCACTCTGCTCTGCTTCATCTTGCCAAGCGACCATAAAAACCACCTTGGCCCTGATACGACTTAAGTCGTAGACCTCTTTGCTAGACTCCAAGATTTTTAATACATCGCCACGGTCAATCTGCGCTTCACGCAAGGCTAAATAGGAGTTTGATCCAGGCTCGACCCGATGACTAGTGGTGTGTGGCAAAATAGCTAATTGATTATCAGAGAGTTCCATCTGAGCTTGAGCCTGCAAAGCTTGATCGATTGTCTCGTGGCTATACATCTGCTTTGGTGAAACTACAGCTAGATAAACGGAAGCCAGTACACCTCCGAGCGAGAGACAAATTGCAGATGCCAGTAGAGTTTTATTCAAACTTTGTTCCCATATAAAACCTAATATTATCATATAGTATCATATATAAATTTGGCCTAACACGTAAATATAGCGATTTTCTAAGTATTTTCAGGCCAGGGAAAATCCATGTTCTTAGCCTAGGAAATTTATGCCTAAAGAATAGTTAAGTTATGTCGAACAGAAGCTCAGAAGTAATTGTATTGCTCCATTGTTATAAGAAAGGTCGAGCGATGAAACTAAAGCAACTAAAGTCCTATATAGGAATTATGGCCCTTATCTTGGTCGTAGGTAATTTGACAAACTGTGCATCTACGGATGAAGAAGGCCTTGAAGAAAATGAGTTCATGAACGATGAATCAGCCAACGAATTTGTCGAGTCAGAGGCGGTAAATAATAGCGAGGATGGCGAGTTTGACAACACAGGAGATGAAGAGTTTGCCAACTCAGAAGATGTCAATAACTTCGAGTCTAATGAATTTGATAACAACGCCGAAGGTGGCCTAAACTTGGCTAACAACCCATACGATGAGACAGCCGAACCCGAGGTAGCGGAAGAGCCAGTCGATAACTTCATCCCAGTAGAGCAAGGCCTAAACCTTGGTAGCAACAGCGGTGAGGGCGGCGAGATTAGCCCAGATGCGGCTGAAATTGCGAATGCAGTAAATGACACGGGAGTTCCTGCGGTAGATGCGCCTGTACAGGCTCAGCCAATTGCAGCAGGTGGACAAGTTAAATACGTCAAAATGACCTCTTCATTGTTAGAGTCCCCAGAAGGTGGTGTTATCGGTACCCTAGAAAAAGGTGACCACCCAGTCATCATCGAAGATAGCGGTAGCTTTTCAAAAACAAAGTCAGGTCAGTACATTCAATCAAATCATCTTTCAGATGGTGTAGTCGGTCGAAGTCGAAACGCTGGACAGTGGCGAATGGGCAGGTAGGATTACCTGCTTTGGAAATCACATTTTGTGATTTCCAACATTCAAGGTCACCATCGGCTTCGTTCAAAATAATGGTCTATCAACACTATTGCTCACTTCTCGACCCACCTAAAACTGTGATGCTGCTCACCATAGTCCCGATCGGATTGAATATTCGCGACATATTCCTCGTTAACTTTCAACAGATCTCTAGGAGTATTCGGGTCTTTGCGCAACTCTCGTTTTTTAACATGTTCAAACATTCCAATGATAGCCATCGCATCCGTAACACCCGTTCCTTTGTAACTAGGGTGTAGGCTCATGTCTGGATATTTACTACCACCTGCCCCGAGGTAATCGACCGTTGCAATACGGAGTTTACCACTATTACGAGCACGCTCCTGCGCCTTTGGTGACTTTAGCCTTATTTTACTCATCGAAGGCGTGCGCCTTCCCTCACCTGGACTTGGAGGATTCAAATAAACCTCGAGACCATGAAGGTGAGATATTTCAGAAACGTTCACAAGTAGCTTTTTGACATAAGAAACGAGTTCATCAAAAGTCAACTCGAAACTGACAATTTGGTTATTGAAAGGCATAAGACTAAGCAGGTCATTGTAGCTCACAAACCCTTTTGGAATATCTATCCTTAAACCGCCATTATTAATAAAACAAACATCAGCCAAGACATTTTTGTGCTTACATATCGACTCCGCAGCAAAACGCCCCAAATTAGTCTCGATGGGGAAACCGTATCGTTCTGTTACTCGACTTCCTGGCCTACCTTTCATATCATCAGCAAAATGACCAATCACTTTATCCAATTCAGCAGATGCCTGAATTTTAAAGGGTGCTAGCATTTTCAAAATTTCTGAGTCTTGATGAAGCTGTGTATTTCCCACATAACACGCATCTTGCTTCACCTCATACCCAAGAGGATTTAAATAACCATCCTCTTCAACAACAACTTCCCATTCCTTGCGCACCTTTGACTGGCACTCTTTTTGTTGTTCAGGTGTGTCAAAACCTGGACGAATTAAATTCACCGGGATTAATTTGTAGCTGAGCACTTCGTATTTACCGTTGATAAAGCGAACATCCATTCTGCCAACGTATTTCCCCCATTCATAAGCCTGCACGATGGTGGTAGGGTTTTTAATACCCAGTTTTTGATAGAGCTTGTGCCCAGTTGAGTCGACAATTTCTGGCTTAAAGAGAGGTTTCTGGGTATGACCGCCGATAATGAAATCAAATCCAGGCACTGCCCTTGCTAGACTGATATCACCCGGAGCACGCGTGCCATGTTGACCATTCGAGTAATGTCCCATATGGGTAACAGCGATCAGCAAATCTGCACCCGCTCTGTACGAGTGTATATTCTCCTTCGCAACATCAATGACTTTACGGAAATCTAAATCACCTTCTAAGTAATAGCTTCCAGTATCTTCCGTAGTGAAGCCAACAATATTTAGCTTTAAGTCGCCAAGTATAGTTTTTCTAAACGACTGCCGGTATGCCGGCTTTCCGGTAGATTTTTCAAAGACGTTGGCAGAGAGCATAGGAAACTCTGCCCATTTTATCTGTCGATCTAATAGAGCACGACCTTTATCGAATTCATGATTGCCGATCGCAACTGCATCATAGCCAATCATATTCATCCCAAGGAAGTCAGGTTTGGCTTCGAGAAGATCTGACTCAGGGACGCCAGTGTTGATATCACCTCCGGAAAGCAAAATAGTTTCCTTCCCCTCTAAAGCGGCTTCTTTTCTAATCTTATCAATAAGCGTTTTACGCGCTGCCATCCCGTACTCACCACGATCGTTACGCCAATAATGCCCATGGTGATCGTTCGTGTGAAGAATCACAAACTCGTAGACACGATTTTGGGTGAATGCATAGGCATCGATGGCGATGATCGCAAGAAATAAACTAATGAACTTCAAAGCTCCCCTCCACGAATTTGATAATGTGTCTCTTATACCAAATCAAACTGACGTGCAAGGGTGGAGCCGAAAACTCCCGAGTAAACATACTGTAATCTACTCACCTTAGCGATTATCTGCTCATCTAATAGGAGTAGAATCATCTTTACTTGATTAAGGCACATTCGTCTCGCCTCTAAGCCTAAAAATGCAATATCTAGTATTGGATTCTGCACTATGCTATTATAAGTGGATGCTTACTAAAATATTCCTATTTTGCTTTGTTTTTGTATGGCCATCTTTGCTTCTCGCCAAGCGATGTGATGACTTGACTGTGGAGATGCGTACAGAAGAGGTCATAAATAACCCGATGTTACTCGAACCATTATTCTGGAACAACGGTAAGGATTTACGTCAGCAAGTTCGAAAATTAGACTTAACAAAAGTTGAAAACCCAATCCAGTATGAAAATGAGATGGCGCGACTAGTCGAAGCTGGTGGAGAGGGAAAGTATGTCGATGTTTATCAGAGTACTCAACAGGGTCGTGATACTATCAAAATGCAAAGCGTTGGCAAAGGGATTGAAGTTACCAAAGCCCCTTCAGATCCAATTTATGGGGATGTTTTTACACAGTCGTTCAACAAACTTAAAAAATCTAACGTACGTATAGTCGTAAAATTAAATCAACAGAAATTGATGGGCATAACTATCGAAGGTGCTTCACTGTCAACAATCCGTAGAGGCCAGCCAAATGCAAAAGGTATCCTATTTATCAATCCACTTCATATGGGTAATGCTTTAATGCGACATGAAATGCAACATATGGAGGACTTCATCCTTTCTCCCGCTAGTTTAAATAAAACTATGCCACCCTTGCCCGAAAGCCTTCGTTCAGCGATAAAAAAGCTTGTACGAGACGGCAAAGGGTCTCTTACTGGTTCGGAGAGGTTTCGGATAGTGTCTGCTTACCGTTTGTTAATTGATGCTACAGAAATTCGAGCAAGCGAGCAGACTTTCCGCCGTCTTTTTACCCGGCAGGGTCTTCGAGAGTTGTTTTTCTCACCTGTTAAAAAACAGGAATTGTTTTTTCATTTAGCAGAATTCGCGAATCTAGGTATGCGTTATTCACAACATATTTTTCACTCGGTTTGGGTTAACCCTGCTACGCCACGAACAGCTTTTATAGCTCTAAAACTAGGTACCTGGGCAGCCATCTATAAGTGGGTATTTATGTAAATGTTTAATTAAACCAATGCCCTTATACAAGCCTCTTCCGCCTAACAATTTCCCTAGACAACAGCTCCAATTCTCTGCCTGCATGACCTTTTATCGAAGAGTTCTCTTCCGCTCGCCTAAACAAGTAAGGAAGCACCGATTTAATTGGCCCATAAGGGACATACTTCGCCACTTGGTAGCCGTGCTTTGCCAGGTTAAAAGAAATGTGCTCACTCATTCCATATAGCTGAGAGAACAGCACCCGAGGGTCGCTAGCTCCAATATCGTTAGCTCGCATATAATCTACAGCCTTAAGTGTGGACTGCTCATTGTGAGTTCCAATAAAAACAGCTACCTGATGAAGTCGTTCTAAGCAAAACATCATGGCCGCATCAAAATCTTGATCGGTAGATTCCTTATCACTCTGAATCGGAGATGGGTAACCAAGCTGCTCAGCACGAAGTCGCTCTTTCTCCATATAAGCACCTCGTACCAACTTCACTCCCAACTTGTAGCTACCATTCACTTTGGCGTACCAATCTTTGAGATATGCCAAACGGTCATGCCGGTACATCTGCAAAGTATTGTATACAATCACTTTCTCGGTGTTGTATTTCACCATCATATCTTCGGCTAGATTATCGATAGCGGGTTGAATCCAAGTTTCCTCGGCATCGATCTGCAATGGTACTTTACGATCAGCAGCATATTTACAAATGAGATCAAGCCGCTGCACTCCCCTATCCCATAACTCTTGATGCTTTTTGGTAAGTTGCTCCTGACTTGAAACTCGCTGGAGTAAGTCGAAAGTAATGATGCCACTCATTTTAAAGACCGAACATTTAAGAGCCTCACTCTCTACGACTTTGGCTATGGTTCGGCAAATTTCATCAGCCACCTGGTCTAAGTCTTCCTCTCGCTCGCAAGCCTCTACCGAGTAATCTAGGATCGAGCCTACCTTATACTTATACATCTGATCGACAGCGGCTTCACAATCATCAATAGAAGTGCCACCACAAAATTGTTTAAAAATAGTGTATTTAACCAACCAAGTGATCGGCAGCTTAAACTTAAGTCCTAAAACAATGATCTTGGTCCCGATGTATATGATGGATTGAATTCCAAACAGTTTAAAAACGGCAAAGGACTCCCTGAGCTGCCAGGTCGATTTGCCAGCAAAAGCAGTTTCAGTATCCTCAAAATCAGCTAACACGTTATCATGTTGGTTCATTGGTCTACCTTACGATTATAATCGCTGTTAAGCGTCATATCTTTTTCGTACAGTCGGTTCATCCGGTTTTTCGATATATTAAAGTAAAATCCAATTTTTACCAGTTGATTCAACAGTCCCTGTTTTAAAAATCCGTTTTTCTCAAACCTAATGGCAGAAGTTGTTGCAATATAAGGCAGAAGCTTCGGTGAAGCATGCTTTCGTAGACGAGTGCTTAACTCAGTATCTTCAAAGATCTCTAGACAAGGAAATCCGCCAATCAACTCCAATAAATCTCGCGATACAAAGATGCAATGATCTAAATATAATATCCCGCGTCTTCCTCGAGCGTAGTTGGAATACCAAGAAGTCCATTTAAGAAATGGATGTGATTTGTCGAACTTATGAGTAAAACCACCCCACACTCTTTGCCCCGACATCTTAGAAAAATATTTGATACCTTCTAGATCTATCAGTGATCTAGGGTGATGAAACAAAACAATATTCCCAGAGCTCGCTAGAAAACCAGCTTGTAATCGAGCGCCCCGACTTTGCTCACTGAGCTCGATATACCGGTAGCCAAAACCACTTACGACTTTACAAATCAAAGGCGAATCACAACCTGAAACGAAAATGACCTCAAGACCATGCTGCGTCAATCGCTCGCAGATCTTATCAACATCTGGGCAGCTATCATCTCCGAAAACTGGAACTATAACTGAATTCATAGCTCTCCAGCTATCAATAGCAAATACCTTATATAATAATTACAACACATTATACCTACCTGCCTCCTCTAGATGCTTACTGGAACACTGGCTCCATTCATGTTAAAAATCAACTCTCAAATGACTGTAAGGACTCATTAAGTTGAAAATAGCAGCATTATTGTCAGGGGGGGTCGATAGCTCCGTAGCTCTTGCCGAGATTAACCAATCGGGTGATCACGACATCGAAGCATTCTATCTTAAAATCTGGTTAGAGGACGAACTCGCATTCCTGGGCAATTGCCCTTGGGAAGAGGATCTAAAGTACGCCCAAGCAGTGTGTGACCAGCTAGATATTCCACTGAAAATCATTCCACTTCAAAAGGAATATCACGACAGAGTCGTAAGCTATACTTTGGATGAACTTAAAAAAGGCCGAACCCCAAGCCCTGATATCATGTGCAATCAGCGCATCAAGTTTGGTGCTTTCTTAGATCGTATTGATCCGAGTTACGACCTTGTCTGCAGTGGTCACTACGCCAGCGTCGAACGTATGGAAGGAGGGTGCAAACTCAAGCGAGGTGTCGATCCGATAAAAGATCAAAGCTACTTTCTATCTCACTTGAGTCAAGATCAATTGAGTCGGTGTATCTTTCCGCTCGGCGTTTATCCCAAAAGTGAGGTACGCGCTAAAGCCAAGGCCTACGATCTACCCACACAAGATCGACCTGACAGCCAGGGGATCTGCTTCCTGGGTAAGATTAAATATTCCGACTTTGTTAAGTTTCACCTAGGTGAAAAACAAGGGTCGATCATTGAATTGGAATCTAACAAAAAGATCGGCACTCATAAGGGATTTTGGTACCACACAATCGGTCAGAGGAAAGGTTTGGGGCTGAGTGGTGGACCTTGGTTTGTCGTTGATAAGGATACCGAAAATAATATTATTTATGTTTCACATGAAGAAGCCCATAAACACCAGCTTAAAAAACAGTTTTTAATCCAGGATATCCACTGGATTAGTGGTAAGCCACCATCAGCGGACAAAAAGCTTCATTGCAAGTTACGTCATGGCCCTAATACCAACTCTTGCACCTTGGAGCCTGTTGACCAGGCCATGCTTGTCGATATTGATCCAGGGGATTATGGTATCGCTCCTGGGCAATTTTGCGTACTCTATGATGAGGATCAGTACTGCCTAGGGTCTGGAACTATCGATAAATTGCTTTGATGACGATGGATATGTCTAAGATTAAAATCTCAGTTAGAGAATTCTCTCAGCCCCAGCAACGCCGTGGCCACATTGATATGTTTTCAGGCTACGCAAAGCAGCTACAAACTGGCACGGAGATCCATAGCATTGTCCAAGCTAGATCAATTAAGAAAAACCCTAACTACCATAAAGAACAGCCACTTGAACTAACCACTACTCATGATGAGGTCGAGTTTGTCATCAGCGGTCGCTGTGATGGTATCATCTTTAACGATGACGAGATCATCATTGAAGAGATCAAATCCACTTCGAATATTCAAAAACTCACAGCAACTCTTAGTGAAATCGAAGATCACCCTTACCTACTCCAAGCGCAGACCTACGCCTTTATGTATTTTAAAGCCAATGATCTGCTACCGAAAGTCCAACTCAAATTGGTCTCAACCATCGGGCTTAAAGAGTCTATCTACGAGGTTCCTTTTAACTTAGAAGAATATCAAAAGTGGTTTAACACTCGGCTTAGCATTTTAAAAAATCAAGTTAAAGGCCACAAGCAACTTAAGCAGCGGCGTAAAAACCTGTCAAAGGAGCTTTCGTTTCCTTTTGAAAACCCTCGCTCTTCGCAACTCGATCTTGTAAACCTCATAGACAGCTGGCTAGAGAAGCCGACATCTGGACTTATCCAAGCACCCACCGGGTTGGGTAAAACGGTTGGGGTTATGTACCCGACCCTGAAAAACTCGCTCGCTAATGGCGCTCAGCTCATCTATGTAACTCCGAAAAATAGCCAGCATGTTTTGGCTAGGGAAACTGTAGAAAAATTTCAGGAACACGATCATCCGGTTCGCTCTATCACCATCAATGCAAAGTCTAAGGCGTGCATGCTAGAAGAGCCGCTTTGCAGCCCAGACCATTGCCCTTACGCCAAAAACTATTACGACAAAGTCTCGGAGCATAAGCTAAAAGATAAAATGAAGTCGTATCCGACACTAGATTTAGAGGTATTCAAGAACCTTGCCGAAGAATATGAAGTATGCCCTTTCGAACTATCTTTAGAGGCGGCGTCAGACGTCGAGGTCGTGATCTGCGACTATAACTACATCTTTTCTCCGAGGATTTCTTTTACCGATCTGTACCTTGACGAGAGTGGAGAGTCTCTAGGCGCTAATCTAGTGATCGACGAAGCCCATAATTTACCTGCAAGAGCCTGTGACTATTTCTCGCCGGAGCTTTACACCCACTTCATTGAAGCTTTATTTGATCAAATCGAGGTCGTACCAACGGACCTACAAAAAAAGTGGCGAGACATTATCAGCGATGCGCTCACTTGTATAAAGAATCAAGACCCAGGCAACCAAGAGCCCAGGTCTCTTATCTCACTCGATGCAGATGATTTCCTAATCATCGACACCCGTATATCTTCCTTCACTATGCAGTA
>JANQHA010000620.1 GCA_028282865.1 Oligoflexales bacterium | reverse complement strand
CGTAGTCGATAGCTTCCTGGTACATGGCTTGTTCATCTGTTAAAAGGTTGAAAGGGCTAATTTGCGAAAGGCTTTCTGTAGACTCTTCTTTTTGCTCTTCCGATTTCTTTATATTTGATACATAGTCACGAAAATCATATTCAGGATCCTTTAGGTATAACGATTTAGTCTCTCGTCTATTTTTGAGAGTAAATGCCAGGCTTTGGTGCATAGTATCTATGTCGTTTAAAAGATAGTCTATGCTTTCATCAAAAGACTCCCCCTCTACTGATGGTAGGCTCACCACTGAAGAGTACGGTTTCTGAAGCATTGCAGTATTGATTCTTTTTTGTTCCGATCTAATTTCAGATATTTTATCAGATTGCTCTATCTGGAGTTTCCTGTGGTGGCTCATTGAATTTTTGAACAGAAGATTTTTATGCCGAATTTCCCAGCCCATTAACATAGATGTGTAGGAATCTATGTAGTTCATAACAGAGCTGATATAGTCAGTTCTATCTAGTTGCTCTTGTAAGGCCTCCGGAGCATTTACAAAGTGCTTAGGCTCAATAAAACTTAGGCTGTATCCCTTAGGTAGGTCTTTTAAGCTGCTTGGTCTGGATGAATTTTTTGAGTCTAGTGATGATAATACCGGAATAGATATTATAATTGACGCAACAGCAGCGGCGACTAACACTTTAGCTTCTGTGCCGGCATTTGTTAGTAATGAAAATAGTTTTGGATAATACTGTTTTGTATCAATCTTTTTCTTTGGAGCCTCTTTGTGCTCAGTTCCTAGGCGTACAAGCACCTGTAAGTCTCTGAACGCAAGCGAGCTATAGTCTTTATTAGTCAATTTGTGGATGGTAGCGTGCTGGTTGGTCCCGGTAAACTCATTAATTTTCTGCTTCTGACAGATGAATCCCTCCCAGTGAGCCCCTACATATAGTGAAACAACCTTCCGCTTTATTTTCGCTAAAATAATTTTCTGGGCAAACGGGTAGAAAGGTATTTGAAGAGTTGATTTTGATTTCATACCTATGGTTATAGTGGCTTTTTTATTTAAGGGCTTTTTAGTTTTGCAAAGTGGTGATCCGTTTTGCAAAACCTCTATGAATAAATACTGATTTTTGTTTTTTTTCGCCAAAATTTATCTCTATAATTTATTGGTGCTATCTTCACTTGTCTCGTAATTTATTCTTTTAACTTCAAAGCTGTAATTGCTAATACCCGCGGCAGCCAGAGCATTAATTATTGGTCTTATGTGCAAGAACTTCAGTCCACGATCAGTCGCTATGGTGGCGGTAACTTCGTGTTGCCCTATGCCTGCTGCCAGCGCGGCTTGCAGGGTTCGGGCTTTAATTTCATCTTTTAAAAAATCGATAAAATCACTCATGACCTCGATATTTTTAATTTTTCGGTCCCACTTAAAAACCTTTCGATTAAATGTAGAAATAACCAGGTTATGGTCGCGAACGGATACCGAAAACCATATCGAGCCTTCGGGTGCAATGCCGTCTACCATGTCTTGTTCAATTAGGTTTGACGGATGGCCGAAGTAGGTATTTAGGTTCGGAATGGTATACCCAGTCAATACCATAATTAAACCAAATGAGATCAGCGCGGGGTAAGGAAACCATAGCGGTAGCTTTCTCAGCCGCTTCTTCATTTGATTAATGGGTTGTTGGTATAAAAATCTATGCTTCATAGTCAATTTAAACCGTTTCCTAAAATTACCTGTTTAATGTCTGTTGATTGCTTTAGCCCAGCGACGATGTTGGTGATAACAGCCAAGGGTACTTGACTGGCAGGAATAAGAATCGCTAATTCATCTCGTTCAGGCTTTTTACCTTTCTTGTTCTCGTACCAATGCCCCATTATCTTTATGAGATTGCCAAGTTGTGGCTGGCCATTCACCTGTTCTACAAAGAATTTATTGCGTTGTAGGTGATACTCACTGCCAAATGCTTTCAGTTCACCAAATATAAAATCCCCGGTTTCTGATAATAAGATTGTAGTTGTCTTTTCTGATAATTTTTTTTCATGAGCTTTGCTATCTCGGTCTATTTTAAGTTGCTTTGATACATGTAAAATCGGGATATTTAAGCCGACCAAACCGCGAGTTTTTTGCTGGTGCGGCAAAATACGGATGATCGCGCTTATTATGAATAGAATTATCATGAGAGCAAAGATGACAGAGGGCCAAACCCACCGGTCTCTAGATAATTTCTTCTTCGTCTTTGATATCATCGACGGCAGCGTCGTCGAATTCGTCGTCATCGCCTAGTCCTTCGTCAAGGGTTCCTTGTTCGTCAATAGATTCAGTAGCATTTTCTATATTTATGGGCTCCTCGGTAGCTGGGACATCCATACTAGGAGCACCAGACGCTACCGCTACCGGCATCATGGCCACCTCAGCCGGAACTAACAGGTTTGATAGGACGGTAACTCCGTGGTTAATATGATCAGTAAGTTTGATTGCCATTCCAGACAGGCATTGGTGAGCAAAAAGAAAGAACATACAGATGACTAAGCCTAGCGAGGTGTAAGTCAGTGCCGAAGATACGCCGTGCCCGATTGAGACTTGTTTTTGGGTAGAGTCCAAAACATCTAGGGCGTGAAAAGCGCTCCATAGTGAATCTATGGTTCCTAAAATGCCAGTAAATAAGATCAGCACAGCAAGAGCTGGGAGAATATTAATGCGGGTTTCTATTTTAGGTAAAAAGCCTATGGTCTCCTCTTCAAGAGTTCCTTTAACCATACTAGGGTCCGTTTCTGCCATCTCAAGTGCCCGAAGGCTAATTCTTGGCAGCGAAGTTTTAGATGCGCTGCGGCATAATGTAATCGCTCGGTCGAAGTCTTCAGCCTTAACTATCTTTTTTAGATTTACTAAGAATTTGCTGAAGTTTATATTGAAAATGAATTGCAACATAATAAAGCGCTCGATTAAAACAATTGTTCCAATAAACCCTAAACCTAGCATGAAATAGATGTAGCCGTTTCCATGTTGAAAAGCTCTCGCAACCTCAGTCCACATAGGATCACTCCATTGTTATAAAAAATTAGGTGGATGCTATTATTATAACTGATTTTTTTGTTAAATTGGCGAGCTTGAAAATATGTATGTCAGATTTTATTTCTCTAAATCAACTGCAGCCACATAAGTAGCTAAAATTAATTGATAGACGTTTGTTTTTTGGAAATTATTTTACTTTTTTTTGTTTTTTAATGTTCTTTGGTTTTGAGTCTGATTTTTTATCTTTATTTAGATTTAGAATATTTTTGCTATTTTCTAGTATTGGCTCGTCAAGGTGCTGGTTAAGTGTGTCTGTTTTGAGAGTAAGAGCCCCGCTTGCGTGCGCTTTTTGAAAAGCCTTGAGGATTTCGGGATCGAATAATTCTGCTTCATCCGCGAGCCTTTCCGACGCATCATCTTGGTTCATGAAACCAGAATACCCTCGCCCAGAAACCATCGCGTCGTAAACATCGGCTAGTCCGACTATCCGCCCAAAAAATGGGATATCTTCGCCCTGCAAGCCATCAGGGTATCCGGTTCCATCCCATTTCTCGTGATGATATTTGACTCCGGAGATGAATCTTTGAGAGGAGGGCAGATGACTGACTATATCTGCTCCAATTGTAGGGTGTAGTCTCATCTCGGCGTACTCCTCGGCACTAAGCATGGAGGCTTTTTTTAATATGGTGTCAGGAATGCCGATTTTGCCGATATCATGACATAGGGCACTGATCATGAGCAGTTTTTTTGTTTCTCGGTCAAGCTTTAGCTCATCTGCGATGGCTAGACAGTATTTACTGACCCTTTCCGAGTGACCTCGAGTGTAGGTATCTTTTGCTTCAACGGTTGCAATCATAGTTTCAATCATTCCAATCAGCCAACCATCAAGCTCTCGACGTAGAAGTAGCGACTCAAAGCTAGGTGCACACCGAAGGAGTAGGGCTTGGATAAGTCCAAGCTCCTGCTTTGGAAATGGGGTCTTGGCCTCATCTGATTCTATATGTACCAAGCAAATTGGAATTCCATTTTGAATCATCGGCAGTATCACTCTGTGACGTCCTTGGTGTGTTACTTGCGGCGAGTTAGCTTCGAGCAAAATTCCCTGCTTGCGGGTAATAACATCTTCAAATGCACGCTGACTCAGTAGAAAGGGTTGCTTTTTCTTGAAGTGCTTGGTTGCGATTGGTATCAGCTGCCTCTGACTGTCAGACCAAACAAAAAAAGACGCTCGACTTATCTTGCTTAGAAGCTGTCCGATCGATTTTAACAAGGTTTTTGAGGCCTCTTCCAAGTCTTCGATAACTAATATATTTCCATGCAATTCAAATATTTTTTTTACTGCTGCCACACTTGTAGTAGTTTGATTAGCCATACTTAGTTGGTTTAGCCTTTGAGGTTTAAATTCCCTCGTATTATGTTTTTCAGGATTCAGTGATATCGGTCCGCCTAGCCCGAGCTCTTCTGCTACTAGCATATCGAATTGCATGATTTCCGTGGCTAGTTGTATATTTGGGGTCGCCCCTGCATAACTTAATTCTGTATTGCCAATTAGAATCCGATCACCATTTTTTATTACGGCGTTAAGGGTGCGATCGCCGTTTATATAAGTGCCATTTCTAGATTCTAAGTCCTCAATGATCATAAGGTTACCGCGCTGTTTTAAACGGAGGTGAAAGCGAGAACACTCTTCATCATTAATAACAATATCATTTTGTGGATCTCGCCCGATTGTTACCGGAAATACGGTCAACGGTATTCTGGTTCCAGCGTTAGGACCTCTTTCGACGATTAGAAGTGACATAACGGTACCTAGTTATTGCAGTCCGGGTTCGACATTAAAAATCTTACGATAAAAGTTTTGAGTTAGTCCTCTATCGGATCTTTCTACCTTTAGAGGTCTGCGCCGAAATGCGACTCTTGGTTGGGATTTTCTGCCTTTGACGTTGATTTGTTTAAATCGCAAACGAGTGGTTTTATACCTTGCTTTCTTTTTTGCTATTTTCGTTTTTTTCTTTTTCTTTAACGCTGATTTTTTAAGGGTACTTCTGAAGTTTGGCTCTTTTATCCCCTTCGAGTCGGAAGGGTTTGCAAGAGTTGAAGTGATCGGCGCATATGGGTCAGCATCTGTGCTGCTATAGGTTTTCACCTGAGCATTACGGTCTTCACCGCCAATAGCAATACCAGAAGCTAGGGTTAGTCCAATTAAGACGACGAATACTCGGAAGTAACTGACACTCATTCTCAAATTCCTTTTGAGGTTATGTCAGTAATATCGGCACTTAGCTAAAATTATTTAGCCAGCGCCGCCCCCCGATGATGATCCAAAGCTTCCCTGCTTTGAATCCTCCCCGTTCCACCATTTGGCCTTATCGATTTTTGTGATTAACTTAGTTCTTTCTTATCAATAACTGACTGGCTGGTCAACTTAAAAGCTTGTTTTTTGTCGAAAAAAAAGAAACTATGGAATCGCATATTAATAATTTTTATAGAGACGATTATTTTATTAAAAATAGACTATAAAATCTTTAAAATTATAAATCAAGATCTTGCTGCCGAATGGCTTGATCCCCTGATGATTTGTGTTTCTAGCGAGGCTTTTGGGGCTTTGTTTGCAGCTATCATTTTTATGTTCGCACTTTACAGGCGGGATAAGCCCTTAATCGTTGTTTTGATTATGGCCGCAGTTGCCTTGGCGCTCGTAGATTTTCTGTCATATCAGTATTTGAAGCCTTTTTTTGGTCGTTTGCGCCCCTGTCAGCACTCAGAGATTATGGTTAGGCAGGTTCTAGGCTGTGCTGGGATTCATGGTTTTCCGTCAAATCATGCGGCAAATAGTATGGCGGTTTGTTCAACCTTTTATTTTTTTACATACCGCAGGCTTGCAGTTTTAGCAGGAGCTCTGGCTCTGCTGGTGGGATGTTCAAGAGTTTATTTAGGTGTGCATTACCCTGCTGATATTGCTGCAGGGTACTTAGCAGGTGGAGTGGTTGGTTGGTCGTTAGCTTATATTTGCCGGCCATTGTTTCAGTCTAAAACTCCCCACCAATCGTAAAAAGCACTCTAGGTTCTCTTGAGACCTCTCGGTTAACCGCGCTATATAGGGTGACCAATAAACTAAGTTTAGATAGTGCTAAGGTTCCGACGCCTGTTATGTCCCCTCCAAATGGAAGGCTGACTCCTAGCCCAGCGGCCCGGTAAGTTGTCTCTTGGTCAATGGCCCGGCCAAAATCGTAGTAACCTATGGCCTTAGTTCTTCTACTAAGAAAAAACGAGTTTTTTAAGAAGGGAACAGAAAGTGGAGCGTAGAGGTTGTTTCCAATTGAGTAAAGCTTACGGCTTCGTAGTAAGCCCGAAACATCAAGCCTAAGAAGGGCTTCGGAAACATCTTCGGGGTGAAAAAGTAGTTCATAAGGTATATCACCGGATCCGGTTAACTCCCCTCGAAAAAGACGACTCATCACATCAAAGCCGTAAGGCATTGAGACAAAGATACTTGAAATCAGGTACCGTCGTTCATACCTGAAGCGACTATCAGCTTGATTTAGCGAGAATTCATGTTCGCCTTTTATTTGATAGTCTAGTAATGATTTTTCCGCCCGTGGAATGATCTGGCTATTAAAAGATCCGGTCTGGTGAACCGATTCCTTTTTTCCGACAACGCGCCTTCGCCGAACCGCTGCACCAAGTTTAATGTGAGGGCCGATTGAAAACAGTGGTCCGTAATTTATCCCTGCCTCAATTTTTCGACTGCCGTAAATATTTTGATCGGTTATTAGTAAAAGGTTAAGGCGATATTTCGGCATATAAAACTGCTGTTGTAAAAAAAATGAACTACTTTGTCTCTGGTCGAATTCAGTTTGGACTGAACCAATCAACGAACTGTTTAAGTAACGAAAAAGCCCTGTATGTAGCACTAATGACCATGGACGTCCTGGTCTGCGGTACGGATAAGGGACCCAGACGACGGTATAGCCGTCATCTGTCAAGCTATTGGAAGAACCTGGAAAAAAGTGAATGTCGGGAAATTTACTGCTATTATTGTATCTATTTGAGTCGTAGGTCGCTCTTACTTGATCAATAGTAACCGAAGTAGGCTTAGAATTTAATGTTTCTGTCAATCGATGACCGTCATCTGTTGGTGTTAACGGGAATATTTTAGAGTTTTTGTTTTCATCGACAATCGTTGCAGTTACCGGAAAGTCTAACTCACCGAGCTGGCTAGCATGAACACTAACCCGCCACTGATCATTAGCAATTTTTTGAGCCGAAAACTCATCTAACTGATAATTGGGCCAACCTTTTTTTGTCCACCATTCGGTTAGATGCTTCACCGGCTGCTCTAATCCAAACCCTCCCTTGCTCTCCTCTTGGCTTAGGGCCTGGATGAACCTTCGTGGGGTGGTATTGCGGCCTATTGAGCCCTGAGTATAAAGCCTCATAAACTTAGCTAGCGGCTTAGTTCCTACTTGGTGTTTTAGATACCTGAGTGCAGCCGCATTCCGCAATGAAAGCATTGGGTGCTGATTTACAAGGGGAGTTAAAGTTTCAAACTGTTTGGAGGTTAGGGTGGTTGAGGGCTCTTCTCGGTAAAGTATCGTTGCCCCAATATCGTGTAGTTCTCGATAATTGAAAGATAGCATAGTGTACCCATGCTCGGCGCTATTGAAGATATTGTAGCGGTCTTCAATATGCTTTAGAGTGTCAAGCGTGGTGAATTCAGCTATCCCTTGTAGCAGCCAACGATCATCGGGGTTTTTTAGGTCGATCGCGGCTCCTTGCCACTGTTTTGCAATTGCTAGTACCGTAACCCAGTGAGACCAGTTCAGCCAGTTGAGCTGGAGCGACCTAAGAAACGATTGCCTTGGTCGGTTGATCGCAACAAGCCCTGCAATAGAGCTGCGTTCCAAGTGAAGGCTTTCTATAATAGTTAATCCTGTAAATGGAAATGGTCCGTACCATTGGATTTGGTGACGCAGCGATTTTTCTATGGTTGGAATCAACTTTAAGAAATCATCAGAATAATAAAGTATTTTTAATTTTATTGAATCTACCGAAAGCTCGACGCTTTTAAGATCTTTACCAGCACCAAAAACAAGATCTTTTGACTTTATGGAAAAGCTTGCTGACCTATCCTTACTGTGTTTGCCAAGTGGTAGGATAAGCTGCCAGGGCCTTGGTATTGTTATGTTTGCAGCTATCTCGGTCTTTTCTCGAAATGTATAGTATTGGCTTGGTACACTGATTTTAGGGCAAAACGCTAATGGCTTAGGGTAAAACCCATCGTATAACCACTGCTGATCATGGCTGTCTGTAAGTCTAGGTACTGACGATTCGAAACCTATCTTCACTGTTTCGTTTGCTGGTGTAACAACTTTTAGTAAATAGGGTTGAAGGAACTCAGAGCGTACTCGGCCGGGTATTGATAGTTTTGTTTTTCCACCTTTATAAAGTAGTCTAGAACTTAGGCTGTGTTGAAATCGAAACCGGCTTCGTTTGATCGTATCCCTCCCATAATCCTTGTCGTTATAAGGCAGATAAAAACAGAGTTCGTTTGTGCTGCTAGAAGTTTGATATGACAAGAAACCGCTTAGTTTATTGGGTGAGCCGTCTCCTGAGGTTTGCGCTTTAACGTCTATAGACAAAAGCAATCTTTCGCTAGCCAAGCTTGAGCCTCCAAAGCTCAGGGCTGCTATACAGAGAGGAAATATAAACCCAGGTTTTATAAAATTAGCCGTCAGATCTACTCTCATCCGGAAAGAATGTTTGGTTTTGCTCGGCGTAGCGAGTCAGGGTCTCTGCCGGCTTGAATCTGTTCCCGTACTTTTCGAATAGCTGCTCCATTCTCTCTTGAACGACCTTAGCGCCCAGGTGATCAATGTATTTGAATGGTCCACCCCAGAAAGGAGGGAATCCCAAACCAAATACAGCACCGACATCACCGTCGTGGGCATGTTTAAGAATACCCTCTTCCAAACACCGTATCGTCTCATTGATGAACACTAATAGGCAGCGGTCAACAATCTCATCAGAGGATATTTTAGTGGAAGAACTCTGGACCAACGGATAGATGCTCTTATCGGGGGCTCCCTTTTTTTCTCCGTTGTAGGTGTAAAACCCCTTTTTATTCTTTCTGCCTAGCCGTCCAGAATCTAGGATCTTTTTAATACTTTCTGGCATGCTGATTCTATCTGGAAATGCATTGCTCATGGTACTTAGTACGTGAGACCCTACATCGATGCCAACTTCGTCGATAAGAGTGATCGGCCCAACTGGAAAGCCAAAATCATTTAAGGCTTTATCTATCTGCTCGATACTAGCTCCTTCAGTCAGGATCAATGCAGCTTCGTTTAGAAAAAACGCCAAGGCTCGGGTGGTGTAAAATCCTGGTCCATCTTCGACTACTATGACTTGTTTTCCTAGGTCCTGGCCTAAGCTGACTACACGTCCACAAACCCAATCGGCTGTGTCTGGAGTCCTTATAACTTCAAGTAATGGCATTTTTTCTACAGGAGAAAAGAAGTGCATTCCTATGATTCGGTCTTTGTTGCTTGAATTTGCTGCGATGTCCTTGATTGGTATTGCGGAAGTATTGCTGGCGAATATCCAATGATCGGTAATTTTGCTTTCACAGTTTGCTAGTAGTTTTTGTTTTAAAGCTAGATCTTCAAAAACAGCCTCAACAACGACATCGCAGGTTTTAAAACCACTTGGTTTAGTGTCGGCTGATATATGATTTAGTTTCTGATCTAATTCAAAAGGTTTTAGACGCCTTCTTTTAACTTTTTTTGCAAAGAATTTTCGAATGTGTTGATAAGCTCTACCTATAGCATCTTTATTAGGGTCTGATATTCTAACTCGGATACCTTTGTCAGCACATATGGTGGCAATGCCAGCTCCCATAAAGCCAGACCCGATGACTCCAATCATCGATGGCTTGTCATCGCCGAAGCGTTCTTTTTCAGCATTTTTATACGGGTGTTTTTTAATATGTGTTGTAGCGTGAAATAAATGTATTAAGCTATTACTCTGCCTAGTCATTGCTAATTCACCAAAGCACTGCGCTTCTATTGCCAAACCTTTCTCCAGAGAAGTGCCGATACCTTTAAATACTGCCTCCAAAGCTTTGTAAGCCGCCGGATAGAAGCCTTTGGTGTTTTTGGTAACAAGGTCACGTGCTTTTTTCTCCATAATTGTCCGACCGACGGGGTTGCCTTCTAACAGTGCAGAGCCAACTCCAGAATTTCTCGCCGTTGGTTTACGCTTACCTTCTGCGAATTCTATAGCGATTCTTTCAAGCAAATTCGGGTGGACTAATGCGTCAATTAAGCCAGACTTTAGAGCCTTCTTTCCCTTTAGTTTTTTTCCAGTTAGAATCATGTCTAGGCCGGTTTGAATACCGATTAGCCTCGGTAACCTCTGAGTACCTCCCGCGCCAGGTATTAGACCTAGCTGAATTTCTGGTAACCCGAGCGCAGTGGCATCAGCGTCAGAAGCAACTCGATATTTACATGCGAGTGCCAACTCCAAGCCACCCCCTAGACAGGCGCCGTTTATTGCAGCTACGGTCGGGATTTTTAGTTGGTTTAACTTATTGAAAATACCTTGCATCTGTGCTGATCCGCTTTGAGCTTCGGCTGCTGAATTAAAACGCTCGATTTCTTTGATATCTGCACCAGCAATAAATTGACTTTTCTTACCACTGATAATAACCAAACCTGTCATGCTCGTATCTGAGAGGCAGTCATCTAAAATTTGATCTAACTCTTTTAGGACTTCTTCGGAAAGGACATTTGTTTCCATATCACTTCTGTCGAAGGTTAAGACCTTGGTACCGTTGTTATTTACTTCTGAACTAAAAAAAGTTCCCATGTTGTGGCTCCTTGGAGGCAAATAGTGTGTTACATACGTTCAATTAACATTGCTGCAGCCATTCCTCCAGCTGCGCAAATAGCAATAACTCCTAAGTTTTTATCGCTGCGTTGGAGCTCGTAGGACATGGTTGTTATAAGCCTTGATCCTGTTGCTCCAAACGGGTGCCCTAAAGCAATCGCACCGCCATTAACATTAAGTTTATCATCAGGAATAGCACCGAATGATTCGGTGTCTCCGAAGTGCTTTGCCATAAAGTCCTTGGAGTCGATAAGTTTAGTGCAAGATAATACCTGTGCCGCAAAAGCTTCGTGGATCTCGAATAGATCTATATCTTTTAAGCTTAAGTTATTTTGTTTCAAAAGCAGGGGGATTGCTATCGCTGGGCCCAATAAAAGCTGAGGGTGTGGTTGAACGCCGACAAAACAAAAGTCTTTTATACGAGCTTTGGGTGTAAGTCCTAAATCCTTAGCCTTTTGTTGATCTGCGATTAATGTGACCGCTGCCCC
>JANQHA010000614.1 GCA_028282865.1 Oligoflexales bacterium | reverse complement strand
TTGAGGTGCCTAAGTGGGCTAACCATCTTTCAATTAGGCATACAGAAGAAAGCACTACCGTTTTAGTCGGAGAGCATAACATTTTAACCCCATTAACCGACAATCCTCACGACACTAGGATACTAAACCAAGCGGTCGCGGCCTCTAAAGATCTTCACGTCGTTGGTGATATTAGAGTTTTGACACGTGATAAAAACGTTATCTATGGGAAAAAGTTTCGCATGCATAAAAGCGAAAATGAGACTTACTCCGCGATTTACGATTCGCTAAATGAAACTATCCATTTAGCATCCGACTCAGAGCAGTTGACCGAAGGTATTCACGAGATAATTATTAGCTTCGCCAACCCCTTCTACGAAGTTTGGGGCTGGAAAGGTCGTGCACCAATACCGATAGGTGTAGATATTTCCGAGACGACGCAAAAGATTTCACAACAGATATCGATATCTGCTGACCATGTACGAGTGCGCTCTAGAGCCCTTTCACCTAACGGCTACTCCTACGAAGCCGTGTATCTTGACGGCGAGGCTGTTCCCCTGACCAGAATTGGTAGGTAGCTTTATCTTCATTTAGTTGATTTAAGGTACTTTCCTAGGTTGGCAAAGACTTCAGCCAGAGCAAAATCGTTTGTGGTTTCTAAAGTCATATTGAACTTAAACTGGCGAAACCAGGTCCGCTGTTTTTTAGCATACTGCCTGGTAGCAATTACCATAGATTCGGCTAAATCCTTTTCTGAAATCAGCCCTTGCAGCATATCGTTTACCTGACGATAGCCGATGCTCTGCATTGGTTTACTCGCAGGGTCAACTCCCACCTCTAATAAAGATTTGACCTCTTCCACTAACCCCTCGTCGATCATGTGTTTACAACGAGATTCTATCTTCTTTAAAAGAAGTTCTTTGGGAGGGTTCAGATAAATTGTAAAAGGGCTATCAGTCTTTTCTCGGGGAGTTTGAATCATCTCTGAAACTGGACACCCTGAAATAAGATTTATCTCTAATGCTCTCTCAATTCGGACCCTGTCATTTGGATGAAGCTCTTCACAGCGCTTAGGATCCATCTGCTTTAAGCTTTCATATAACTCGTTTAACGGCTTTTCTTTGAGTTGTTCTCTGATCGCTTCATCCTTAGGAAGTTGATTATGAAACCGATCTTCCAAAAGTGCTCTTAGATATAGTCCAGTTCCCCCTACTACAATCGGCAGCTTACCACGGCTAACGACCTCTTCTATGGCTTGGCGTGCTAATTCCGCATATCGCCCAGCATCAAAACCTTCCCCCCAGTCACAGATATTAATCAAATAATGGCGTATTTTATCTTGGTCTTTAGTCGAAGGTTTTGCTGAGCCAATATCAAATTTTTTATAAACCTGTATCGAGTCGCAGTTGATGATCTCACCAGAAAACTCTCTAGCAATTCTTAAACTAAGATCTGATTTGCCACTAGCAGTGGCTCCGACGATAACTACAAAAGGGCTCAACGATCAAACCACTTAGCTACCTGAGCCACGTCCCACCAACGAAAGACCCGCCGCCCATGGGGGCAGTTGTGGAAGAAGTCAACAGATGAAGCTTCCGCCAATAACGCTGTTAGTTCATTTGGACCAAGTTCCTCCCCAGATCGAACTGCTGCATGACAAGCAAACGTCGCGAGTATATTTTGTGCAAGGCCCTCGATATTAGTTCCGTCAAACTCTGACATCGAAGATCTTGAAGCCAAATCTAGCAACTCCGCCGGATCGCGGTTCTTCAAAATAGTTGGGATACCAGTCAATTCGACCGTAGTATCAGTAGATCTGGTATATTCGAACCCCATACCAAAAAAGAGCTCAGCCCTCTCCGATAGAAAAGCCACTTGCTCGGCAGGCAACTCCACCTCTTCGGGGACCAATAGGCGCTGCTTTTGCTTCAGGAGTTTAGGGTCATTGGTAAATCGCTCGTATAGAATTCTTTCATGAAAGGCGTGTTGATCGACTGCTAGAAGCCGGTTTCCCGCTTCAAAAAGTAGATAGCACTTCGCAAAGGCCCCGATATAATTGAGTTGACTCCATGATACATCGTCTTTAACTAAAGTCTCCTCACCGAACCCACTAAATAACTCAGGCTCAGATGCCGCGAAAGAACTGGCTTTAGCTGGTGACGGAGGTCGATATTCTGGTGACGGAGATGATGAGACTGATAATCCGGTGCTATGTGAAGTAGCAGCAGAGGCGGTCGGCATGGTGACGGAGGTAGCAGGAATAAACCCCGGTGACGGAGGTCGATATTCTGGTGACGGAGGAGAAGATTGAAGCTGATGAAGAGAAGATTGCGGCATCTCAGCCCAAGCACCAGACCTAAGTGCCTCTCTAATAGACAGCGCTATGAAACCTTGCACCTCAGATTCGTATTGAAACCTAAGCTCATTTTTGGCCGGGTGAACGTTGACATCAATTAAGCTGGGATCGGTCTGGTAGTGAAGGGCCACTGCCGGGTATTTACCCTTAAGCAGATGACTATGATAGCCTCTGGTCACAGCAAAATGGATTAGCTTATCTTTTACCCACCTACCATTGACAAAGAAGAACATTCCTTTTGAATTGGACCGTTCATATCCGG
>JANQHA010000476.1 GCA_028282865.1 Oligoflexales bacterium | reverse complement strand
GACCAGATTGAGTTTGCCGATGTTATCTTACTTAATAAAGTGGATTTAATTTCGGAAGAAAGAAAAGAAGCTATCAAAGCTATGTTAACTTTTCTCAATTCTTCAGCTCTTATTCTTGAATCCACCAAATCGAAGATTCCAATAAAATCTATATTAAATACTGGACTTTTTAGTTTTGAAAAAGCTCGGCAATCTCCTGGCTGGATGGCTGTCCTTCGCGGGGAGGAAAAAACCGAATCGGAGGAATACGGGATCAGCAGTTTGGTCTTTAGGGCGAGAAAGCCCTTTCACCCAGAGCGCCTATGGAAATTTCTACATACTACTGGGAAGAACTTCCTACGTATAAAAGGATTGTTTTGGGTAGCAAGTCGCCCAGATTTGATTGGGGTTTGGTCTCAAGCTGGTCAAGTAGCCACGATAGAATGCGGAGGCCTTTGGTACGCAGCTTCGCCGCAGGAGAAGTGGCCAACCGATCAAGAGCACCTAGATGCTTTACAGGGTAACTGGCACGATGTTTATGGTGATAGAGGCCAAGAACTAGTGTTCATCGGCCAAGACCTCGAAAAAGTCGAAACCCAAAAGATGCTGACAAATTGTCTAGTAACAGATGAAGAAGACTTAGGCGGCGTACCTGCCTGGGAGAAGTTCAATGACCCACTGCCTAAGTGGGTGTGATGAAGCAGCTAGGTGTTGCTTTTAGACAAGGGAGTTGCCTTTGATTCCAAAAACATACGAAGAATGGCGCCACTGTATTACCATTAAATGCGGCATTCCTTTAACGGACACTTATATCCGATCTCGGCTAGATGTTTTGAAAAACGAAACTTCTCAGGAAGTGAAGAAGTTTCGAAACCTCTACGGGGACAGTCATCTCATGCAGGTTATAGATTGGTTCACTCGGGCTCTTAAGGATGAGACTGGTAAGGAAAGGGTAAATTAACAACAAAAATGAGAATGTTTGACCATCAAGAATTCCAGTTTAACAGCGAGCCATATTCTCGGATAGAAAGTGCAAATAGGTATGACTTCGGAGAAGATATTTTTGGCAGTAGTTCTGAAGTTGTTAAAGGAATTCTTGAGAAAGAAGTGAAATCACTGGACTTAACTGAAACCACGCTTGCAAAACAAGTCCGAGAGTTCGTTTATAAAAGGGAAAATAGAAAGAAATACGTTCAAGAAGCAGATAACCATCTTAAGCATAAGCAACTTGCTCTTAGTCAAGACTATGATGTCATCTTGGTAGGAGCAGGACTCCATTCCGCAATCTACCTCTACACTGTTAAAAAGAAGAATCCGAATTTAAAGATTCTAATAGTAGAGAAAAGTTCAACACAATGTTCTACCTTTTATAAATATGGAGATTCGCTTGTTTTAAACTCCCCAACTTATACAAAAGTTGGCCTTAATTCTAATATCATTCAAGGTCATTTTATCCAGGTGAGCGATTTTGACGAGCTCGCTACAAGGCCTTTTCCTACTGGTAAACATCTGTTTGAACTTGCAACGATGGTCCTATTTCACGCTGATGCTGATATCCTATTTAACTTCGAAGTAAAAGACATAAGAAAAGACGATGATAAATATATTCTGTCACATCAGGGCAAAAGCGTTGGAGCAAAGAATTTAGTGATTTCGAATGGTATGGGTGAGCCAATCAGTGCGTCTTTTCAAAAAGATAGAATCTCTGAAAAGACTCTATGTGGCGATGACTTTATTGCTAAATGCTATGAAGATGATCATTTTTATGAACAGATTAAAGATAAAAGTATTGCCGTTGTTGGTGATGGAGATACTGCTAACTGTGTGATGGAGTACCTATTACCTCTCGTCTATCCAAACCGCCTGTATGGGTTTTATAGAGAGGCTCCTTTTTTACCTAAATTTGTATATTGGATCGGTCAATGCGCAGGAAACATTCAGGAGTATTTTTTCGCCAACAAAACAAGGTATTGTCACTCAGGAGGTATCATTGAGTTTTTTTGGAGCGGGGATACTCCTTTTGATTTATCCACCGAAGTCTGGGAAGACGCAAAGAATAAGATTAGGTGCGTCCCCGAAAAACTCGTATCCCTTTCTCATAAAATAGACTCGATTAATCTTCGTACAAGCAATGAGAGCCTCGATGTTGATTTGGTGATTGACTGCACTGGCCGTTTTAACGAGTTAAGCTCACTGCTATTACAAGGCGAATTCGAGTTCATCGAAGGAGATATTGTTCTTTATGGCGGTCGGTGGGATGAGATTTTAGATCGTTTTGTTGATTCGCCTCGCACCCTTGAAGCAAAGAGGATTGCCTGTAAGATAAAAGGTGAGAACATCTTCTTTGTTGGTAGCGCTTGCCCTTTGAACCAATTGATCGATGATGAAGAGGCAAGAAATGGTTCATTTAAACACCAGGAGGAGCGAAAAAGTTTGACAAACAGTAAATGGTCTTTAGAACACACACTGCCTAGAACGGTCACGTTTGCAAAAAAATTCGTAGACGGCTTCGAGAAACTGAGTAATGCTACAAGCCATTTGCAGGCGGGTCGTTAAATGAGGTGACTATGTTGCAAAGCTCGTATACAGATCTCCCCGGGCGATTCTATCAACGCATTCATCCGGAATCATTTAAAGACCCTAGTCTTATCCTTTTTAATTTTGAACTCGCAAACGATCTCGGTTTGAAGTTTTCGAACGAATCCGAAATTGCTCAAATCTTTTCCGGACAACAGCTCCTGCCCGGATCTGATCCGATAGCACTGGCTTATGCCGGAACTCAGTTCGGCCATTTTGTTCCCCAACTTGGTGATGGACGCGCCCATCTTCTTGGAGACGTTAAAGGTTTCGATATTCAACTTAAAGGCTCTGGGAGGACGCGCTTCTCACGGCGGGGGGACGGAAGAAGTGCACTTGGCCCAGTCATTAGAGAATTTCTAGTTAGTGAAGGAATGCATGCACTAGGTGTTCCCACCACCCGCTCCCTAAGCGTAGTAACAACTGGAGAAAGGGTAACTCGTCAAGACGGGCCAGAGCCTGGGGGGATTCTCACTCGGGTTGCTGAAAGCCACCTTCGAGTCGGGACCTTTCAGTACTTTGCAAACCAAGGCGACCATGAAGCTCTGGCAGTTCTCACTGACTATGCAATCAGGCGCCACTATCAAGAGATCAGGAGTACCAATCTCCCTGATCGTTGCCTCGAATTTCTTAAATCCTTTGCCGAGCGGCAAGGGGACTTAGTTGCTAAGTGGTATGGACTAGGTTTCATTCACGGTGTCATGAACACTGACAATTGCGCGGTAGCTGGAATCACCATTGATTACGGGCCCTGTGCGTTTCTGGACGAGTTTCAATTTCAAAAAGTATTCAGCTCCATAGACAAACATGGGCGCTATGCGTATGGCAATCAGATGGCAGTTGTGGAGTGGAACATCCTTCAGCTTTCAGAGTGCTTATTTCCTTTGATTGATAGCAAAAAAGAAACCGCTTCTTTAATAGTAAAAGAGACACTCAAAGAGACTCTGTCTAGCTTCCCAAACCGAGTTTATCAAGCTTTTGCTAGAAAACTTGGGTTTACATATTTGAACGACGAAGTCGAGGCATTAATCATCCAATTTTTACGCTACCTAGAAACCAATTTACTCGACTTTACGTTGAGCTTTTCACACCTAGATCGCCTCTATGCAGGTGAGACGCAGCTATATCCAAAAAATGCAGAACTAACAGATTTTTTGAAAAAGTGGACAGACCTTGGACCCGATATCTCCTTGCTCAACTCCAGTAACCCAAAACTC
>JANQHA010000428.1 GCA_028282865.1 Oligoflexales bacterium | reverse complement strand
GGATCCGACTTATTACTATTCGGCGGCAGTCCTTGGTGAAATTACTCTAGAGGATGTGGAGTATTTTTCGATCCCTAATCATACTCCAAAGCTCATGAGCCAACTTAAAGCAAGCCCTATCTCAGCTGTAAGCAATCTACTTAGTACAGGGCTTCCGGTATACACTCACAAATTCCAAGACTTTAATGGTAGGAAAGAACCTGTACCTCAAAGACGGTTACGAAGAAGAAGCATTAAATAATCTAAATATATGCCTTGATCCCTTAGCTCGTAGCCCATGGGCTAAAGGTTCTCGTTCTGAATGGGCCGGTGCAATACTAAGTAACAAGCACCGGCACTTCGCTAAAGAATCACCCGAAGCACCGATTCCTGACCTTCGCGATCGATATGCCAGCGCACTGAGCACACAGCGTCGACAAAATGACGATCATGGCTTATCATCAGAACTGCGAAGTTACATTGAGCCAACGCTTGCTCTAGATGCTTCACCGAATGAAGGTCTAAATGATTGCTAGGCTCATCGAGAATCAACAGATCGACCTGCCTGACAATAGCTAATGCGATTGCCACTTTCCGAGTTTCTCCAGAAGATAAGCTATCACTGCCAATAATCTGCTTAGCATCAGAACCCAAACGAGCAATTATTTGAAGGCATTTGGAGTAGTCCTCTTTAGAGCATGCGTCCAACTCTTGTTTAAGCTTTGCTTTATCTGCCGAGTCAAGCTCTTGCTGCAAATAGAAAAAATTACAGTTCTTTAACCGTTTTCCACCTAACAACCACTGTATCAAGCTAGATTTGCCAACACCATTGAATCCAGTGATGCCGATTTTAGCACCGCTTTCAATCACCAATTCTGGAGTTTTCATCAATACTCCAGGCAGCTCAATTGTTTGAGGCTTTTCACGAAGCAACACTTTCTTATGAGCCTTGCCGGATTCAAAAAAAATAGTGTCCGCATAACTCTTAGCAGTGCGCAACGACTTTATCTCTTCTTCAGCCTTACCAATACGCCTCTCAATGTTGATCTTTTTTTGGCTAAGCGTAGAATCCTTATTGGTCAATCTAGCTGCCTCGATTTTATTCTTGGCATCATGGTCCTTAGGACTCAGACCACGTTTAGATAAGCGCTTATGAGATCCTTTATTGATTTCGCTAATGCGATTGGATTCACGTTTAAGAGAATTCGCAGTTTCTTTAAGCGATTGTACCTGCTTTTGTTTACTACGGACCTCTTGCTCCACCGAATGCGCGGCCTCGGAGTAATTACCAGCGACTGTAAACACTCTATCACCATTATAAATGACACATTGCTTGCATAGAGTATCTAACAACTCCCGGTCGTGACTAACTAGAACACCAATCCCTCGATACTGTTGTAAAGTTTGTATAATGAAATTTCTGTTGAGTGAATCAAGGTGGTTAGTTGGTTCATCAAGCAATAGTAAGTCTGGTTGTTGACATAGTGCTACACCGAGTTGCATGCGCTTGCGCTCACCGTGACTAAGGTCCGGCCAATTGACCGCCTCCAAACCGAAAAGCTCGAGGGACCCTTTAAGCCGTATAGCGTCTTTATCATAAGATTCCAGAAACTCCATAAGGTCGCTCGGCTTAGTATTGGTTTCTTGCCTGCAGTAAGCAGAGGTACCTTGAATTCCCGTGATAGTCCCAGAAGTTGGTTTTAGACGCCCATCAAGGATTTCAAGTAAAGTTGATTTGCCACAGCCATTGGGCCCTACAACCCCCGTCCACCCAGCGGAAAAGGAGGTAGATAGACGGTTAATAACTGGTTTACTGCTTCCCTCATAAACAAAGCTCAAATTATCGATATGAATATTTTGGATATCATTAGCCCTCGTAGTCATAAAGCTGATACAACCTATAACACGAAAAAGCAAAATTTTCAGTAAAGCTAATATGTTATAGCTGTATTAAGATCAAACTGGTCATCAGTGTCAAATTTGATGACACACCGCCAATTTAGTAACGGTGCTTGATAGCTCGATACCAATAATTCTAGATATTTATCAATTGGCACGGTCCATGTATATAATCCAATGCACGCATGAAAAAAGTTTACTTCAAATATAGCCAAAGGATCTTTAGATGAAATTTACAATTGCATTACTATTGTCTTACGCACTGCTTACCAGTTGCCAGGTTAAAGAGGGACATACGGAATTAAAGTCTGAAGACTCAATACGCTTTAACACAGTTGACGATGTTATCAAACATTTGGAAGGTCAGGGCGTAGACGTTTATCCCAACGTAAAATATGATGACCCCGAGAGCACAAAGAGACTCGTTGACGCTTTCAACCTTAGACATTCTGATTATGCTAAATTAATTAGCCTGATTAAAAAAAGTGAGAAACGCATCTTAATGCGTTTTACCAGCATAAATAAAGTCCACATAGGCACCTTTGTCGAAATTGAAGTAAATCACAGCTCACTCGGTCAAAAAGGAGAATTTCATAAAGTCTTCTATCGCCTACTCGCCTATGCCGCACAACGATCAATGAGAGGATCGACACGAGGATTATTTGGTATTGAAGATATCATTGAGTCGATACCTCAGGACAATTTTTGGAAAAAAATAATTCCAAATGTCCCGAGTGCATACGATAAAATGCGAGAGTTAGAAAGACGGTTCTCAAAGGAAGCTGGTTCGGACTATTTATATGTAGTCCTTCATTTTCATGAAGGTGAAGATCTTGTTTCGTTCTCTCATGAAAAACATTTCAACGGCAAAAAAGTGTACTTCTTATTATTTGAAGTGAATACTACGAAAAAAGGAATGCCAGGATTAGATAAGTTTCTAAACACTAAGTTCGACTTTGAAAAGATAAAGAAAGGGATCACCGACCCTGAGACGCAGCCGTTTAAGGTTGAGCATAATAGAGGCTAGGAGTCAGAAAAATGAAATTTAGAATAGTCGCACTAATAGGTTATTTCCTCATTGCAGGCTGCCAAGCTGAAGAGGGGCATACTAACTTAAAATCTAAAGACACGGTTCAATTTGAAACTACTGATGGTGTTATCAAATACTTGAGAGAGCAAGGTGTGGATGTTCGTCCAACTATAAAAAATACCGACTCTACGGGTGAAAAAGAGCTCGTTGAGGCATTCAATCTTCGATATTCAGATTATACTAAACTAATTAAGTTGATCATGAAAAACACAAAATCCCTTGTGATGAGTTTTTCTAATATTAATATAGTAATAGCTGACGAACTTAGAACAAGAATTAATGTCGACATTAATTCATATGCACCACCTGGACAAAAAAGGAAATTCCACGAAGTCTTCTACCGTATACTTGCCTATTCAGTGCACCTATCCGCCTCGAAGGCTAAAAATATTATGTTTTCGGTTGACATAGATAATTTGTTTGAATTGATGCCAAAAGAAAATTTTTGGAAGAAATTATTACCTAACCTTTCTAAGATCCAGAAAAGAGCGAACGACCTAGAAAAACAATTTGAAAAAGAACTTCAATTACAAAGTAATATCAAGATGTCTGTATACATTGACTTTATCAAAGATGATGAAGACGAAAGAATCGTTTATATAGATGGCGGACTTGACAATGACCCAGGTGATAAAAACACCATCATATTTACGATAGACGTCCTTAAAAAGGGAATGCCAGGATTAGATAAGTTTCTGAATACCAAGTTCGACTTTGAAAAGATTAAAAAAGGTATCGTCGATCCTGAAACCCAGCCTTTTATGGTCCAGCACTTGCCTAGGCCTCCTGCGGATTAATATTGTATTGACTGCAAAGATAGAAACCTATTGCAAGGTAACGGTTTTGGCCGTTAGCAAACTTAATAAGAAATAATAAGCCGCCCATCTGCTCCGCTTGCTCCAACGGCACCACCTTGGCCAGCACCGCTTCGGTCACCATCGGCACTATTACCTGGAGTAGCTCCAGATCCAGCAGTTAAAGTACCACCACTGGCCTGATAGCTAGAACCACCGCCACCACCATTAGAACACTTAAATGAGCCATGGTTAACGCCACCTGCGCCGCCGCCGCCATAATATCCCGCGCCACCACCGCCGCCGCCAACTTGGTAAAACGCACTAGTGCCGGAAAAACCACCAGCACCGCCGGTATTCGAGCTGCCAGCTGTACCCGCCGTTGCACCGGTACCAGTTGCAGTACCACCTGTACCTCCGGCACCAGCACCACCACCCTGGCCAGCACCACCCAAACAGACCCCAGCACCATTAGAGCCAGAGGTATCTCCACCGGCACCACCAGATGAAGAGGATCCCGATGTGTCGTCGACGCCACCGGCACCACCACCACCAGCAGCAATCACTAATGCTGTGCTGCTACGATAAACTCCAGATAAGCCGCCACCAGAAGATCCATGACGGCCACCAGCGCCAGTGCCTTTGCCAGTGCCACCGGCACCACCACCGCCGTAAGACGCGGACTCGGAGTTAACGACCCCACCTTGGCCAACTGTAATTTTTAAATTTTCTCCTGGTGTCACTGCAAAACTAACAGTCGCATAACCACCACCACCACCGACTCCGGTAGCAGAACCAGCACCACCACCTCCAGCTCCCCATGCTTTGACAGTGATTGATGTAACTCCAGTAGGCACAGTAAAAATTTGATCCATGCCTAAATAGCTATAAGTCGCTGGGCTTGCCGACGGAGTAGTCTTGACCACCGCAACCGAAGTCGCGGCAGAATAACCGAAACCATTAAACGAAGTAATGCGATAGTAATAATCTGTTCCTGCAGATAAACCAGTATCTGAATAAGATGTCGAACCTGCAGCTACCTTAGTTACCTCGCTCCAGGTTGAGTTATCGGTGCTACGCTCAATAGAGAAGCCATCTTCATCAGAAGAATTGTCAGCCCAAGTTAAATCGATCTGCGAAGAACTTGCAGCTGCTAGAGTCATGGTCGAGGGGGCCTGAGGAGAAAAGGTAACTTTAACCAGACCATCTGCACCTGCTCCATTAGCG
>JANQHA010000330.1 GCA_028282865.1 Oligoflexales bacterium | reverse complement strand
TCCCGATGTCTTTTATGAAATAGGAAAAGCGAGGACCAAGGTGTCAGCTGTACTAAAACATCAAGCCCAATACCAAATCGATCCGTACCATAAAATCCGCCGTATAGACGGCGACCACCCCTTTAAAGATGCAGTTGCCGGTGGTTTTGTACCTTACAAAGTCAGACAACGCAAAAAAGGTAAAATAGCTTACTTTAACTACGAACTTGCAAAAGAAATGGGCCTTATCGACAAACAGCACCCTCATAAAATGAATAGACAATTATCAAAAACACTACTCGATACCTTCGCCATTCAAATCATAAATGAGCATGATATTATCAACCAAACCAAAATTGACCCCAAAGATATTAAAAAGAACAGCTATATGGCGACCCGTTACCTGCAATTGCAGCACCCAAACAAGAAGGGTCTAACTTCGGGCGATGGCCGCAGTATTTGGAATGGCGTGATAAATCACAGAGGTAAGACTTGGGACATCTCAAGTTGCGGGACTGGAGCCACCTGCCTCAGCCCCGCAACCGCAATCAATCAAAAGTTTTACCAAACCGGTGACCCAAGTGTTTCTTATGGTTGTGGCTACTCGGAGGTTCATGAAGGAATTGGCAACGCAATCTTTAGTGAGATCTTTCACCTCAATAATATAGAGACCGAACGGACCCTACTTGTCATCGAATTCCCCAAAGGACTGTCGATAAATGTAAGAGCTGGGCAAAACCTTCTTCGCCCCTCGCACTTTTTCAATCACCTTAAGCAAAGCCACTACGACCGGCTAAAAAACGCGGTAGACTTCTTTATTGATCGACAAATTAAAAATGGTCATTATCCAAAGCTAAAAACTCCAAAAAGTCGATACAACACATTACTTAATAGTATTTGCGAGACCTTCGCAAAAATTACCGCCCAGTATGAGTGCGAATATATTTTCTGCTGGCTAGACTGGGACGGCGACAACATCCTAGCGAATGGCGGTATCATAGACTATGGCTCCGTCAGGCAGTTTGGAATGTACCATCACACTTACAAATTCGATGACGATGAAAGATGGTCAACAACTATCCCGCAGCAAAAGAACAAAGCCAGAGATATCGTAAAAACCTTCGCCCAACTTTGCGAATTTTTAAAAACTAAAAACAAAAAGCCATTAAAAAGCTTTAACAACCACCCCATCCTTAAAAAGTTTGACAAAATCTTTCAAAAGCACAAAGAGTCGATCCTACTACAAAAAATCGGACTCACCGAACGCCAAGCTAATCTAGTAAGACGTAAGAACTCAAAACTGGTAAAAAGATATATCGAAGCCTACACTTACTTTGAGCGAGCCGTATCGGTAGAAGGTCCAGTAGAGGTCACTGATGGAGTGACGACCAATGCAATCTTTTGCATGAGAGACATTTTACGAGAGTTCCCAATGATGTTGGAAAAAGAGTTTTCTAACATAACGGACCAAGAGTTTCTTGATATTATAGTTTCTGAATACGCTTTAAAGGAAGATAAAAAACTTACAACGAGACGTAGAAAACAAATTGCCCAGTTTCAAACTGCTTATATGAACATTATCAAAGCAATTGCTAACACCGAACGAAAGAGCGTCAAAAGAGTTTTAGCTAACATCTCAGCTCGCTCAGCGATCATCAACCGTTACGAGCGGATCACCGGAGACGCTTTGATCCACATAACCACAAAGCTTATCAGACAAAAAAACAACTTTACAACAGACCAGCTGCATTCATTTATAGAGTCATTCATCTATGACCAAATACTCATCCCCGAAGAACGGAACAAATTCCCAGCGAATAAACCGCCACGTTCAACACGGAAACTAATGAACCATATGGTGCGAATTATACGTACACACCGCGAGGGAATTTAACTACTAATGCGACTTGGGTTTTACAGTGGTGGCGACCCGGAAGATAACATCCAGCTCGATGCCGAGTTGCTCAAGATGCTGGGCAAAGTACACCCTAAAATCACATTCATCCCATCTTGTTACGAGCATAGCGAAGAAGACTTCGAAGAGTTTAGGGCACAGTACTCCATCTACGGCATCACTGACTTTCAAATGTTTCACCTCGATCAAAATTACACTCACTTTGATGCCGAAGTTTCGTTAAATGCCGATTTAGTCTACTTAGCCGGTGGAAATACCTATTACTTCCTAAATCAAATTAGAAAAACCAGATTCTATAAACCGCTACGAAAATATGTCCGCGACGACGGCGTTCTAGCCGGACAAAGCGCCGGAGCCATTATCATGACTCCAAATATCCGATTGGCCGGAATCCCCGAGTTTGATGCTGATGAAAACGAGGTAGGTATAACAAACCTCAAATCTTTATGTTATGCCAACTTTGAGTTTTTCCCACATTACGTCGACCAAAAGGCTTTTTATCGCGAATTCACAGAGTACAGCAAAACCTTACGTCACCCGATGTACGCATGCACTGACGGCAGTGGTATCATTGTAGACGGTATAAAGACCATGTTCATTGGAGACGTCTGGGGTTTTGTCCGAGGACAGAAGTTTACCGTATCAGAGTCTGATTGGTATGATTAAGTGTAGAAAATTAGGCTTGATTTTGCAGGTTAAGGTGTATTGCTCAGCCTTAACCTGGCAAGAAGGGTTGGCCATTAACGGGCTATTATTTCTAAAAATTATTATGCAGCGTCACGCTTCTTTCGCGCTTGATATAGATCAAATTCAGCTTGCAGCTTTACCCACATTTCGGCCTCAGTTTCTAGTACAGCCTCAAGATCGAGAGCAAAATCAGGGCTAACAGCTCTTTTACCGTTGATAATCTCATTGACCTTTCGATGTGCGCATCCCAACTCTTCAGCTAACTTAGTTTGACTCCAACCCATTTGAGAAAGATAAATCTCGTTTAATATCTCACCAGGGTGAGATGGGTGTTGATTCTTTAACATAATTAATCTCCATGGTAATCGATGATTTCAACGTCGTAAAACTCTCCATTTTCAAATCCGAATGTAATTCTCCATCCACTTGTTTTATGAACGGTTATGCTCCATTGGCCCTTTCGATCGCCACTTAACTTATGCAACCTTACATCTGGAGGCGACCCTTTTACCTTCAGGTTTTCCAGCTTCGTCGATGCATTCATAATTTCAAGAAGCATGCGAGCCCGTCGCCAGTGTTCCGGTGGAAGTTTTTTCGATCTCTTACTTGACCTCATCGTCACGGCTGCAAAATTTTAAGTTTTCTTTCTTGAGAAAATCGGTTCGTTCAAGCTCGATCAATTTCCTCTAAAATTCCATCACGAAACCTCAACCAGTCCGTAACCCCATCGTTTTGTTCCAAATCACGATCAGGGATCCCTATGTCCGCAATCAATTTCTTAGGAGAATAGATGCCATCTTTTCCTCTAAAAGTGGCTTGAACGAAACCTATTGCACAGATATTTTCTCTTTGCCTAAATACCTGTCTTACATAAAAGAATTTTTCATCCCAAGATACGATTTCTGTGCTTAGAGTAAATGATCGAAAAACCTTTAAAGGTTTTCTGTACACGATCGACTGGCCACCTATCATGATTCCCAAGCTTTTTCCTTTCATAATTTGAAGTACCCCGAGACGAGTTACCTGATCTACTCTCCCTAGGTCCATAAATCCGAAATATCGTCCCCCGCACATTGATTTAAAAAGCGGAATATGACCATCTGTAGGCAAAACCGTAAAGTTTTCCGATGTTTTTTCAAAATCAGAAATCTTAGATTTAAATAACGCCCTGAAAATTGTAAGTAGTAAACGGAAATGAAGATTCAAAACTTGCGCCCCTATCTCGGATCATTGTACCGACAAAATCGTGAACTAACATATTACCTTGGCAGATGAAAAATTGCGAAAGTAGTGCCATACGCTTAGCTGTTTCAGATCGAAAACTTATCAAAATTTGCAACAGATTGCCACGCGCTTCGCGCTCGCAATGACGGGAGAGAAGTGCCATACTCAACCCATCCAACATGCACAGTCAGCTCAAGCCTACGAACTTACTTTCTCAACCAAAGCTTCCAAATTTCTCTGCAACAACTCCGACAGCCGGGCTGCCTTCGATTGATCCAAGACACGTGGGTCCTCTTCCAGATATAGATCCCAACACCTCTCCAATTGTAAAGCATGAACCCCCTGATCCGGCTGACCAAAATACCTAGTGATATGTCCACCAGCAAAAATATGATCCTTAACCACCGAGTAATCGCTCTGACTTAACTGATTCATCGCCACATCAATCAACTCTAGATCAGCGGCTTTACCGTAATTAGAACCCAGCATTAAATCCGGAAACGAATCGGATGAAATACTAGCAACCTGCCTACGAATACTATGAGCATCATAAAGCAAAACCCGAGGAAACTTCTTCAATAGCCCTTCGATCAATGACTCAATAGCCCGGTAATAAGGCCAATAATACTTCTCTAATCTAATCCTCACATCTTGTTCAGTAGGCTCCGTTGTTTTATAAAGACTCTCTAGTGAGAAGTTTTTGGTCGGAAGTAAACTGCTTTCACTCCGGCCATCACTGTAAAGCCTTTGCTGGCTAGGATCACGATTAAGGTCGATAACATAACGACTATAACGTGCACGAATGACAGTGATGCCGAGGCTTGGAGCAAAACTATAAAGCTGATCCACAAGCCAGTCGGTGTCTTCTGGAAACTCGACGTGCTTCGGTAAAAAAGCTGCCTCAAGCTCTGGTGGAAATTCAGTTCCAGAGTGAGGTACGCTAATAATAATAGGAACTGGTGCCCCTTTAGCCGGCTCGATTAAATAAGGGTTTTCTTCCATACTATGGCCTCGATTCAAACAACTACCCGAATTCCCGGTAGCTCAGTCGTTTATCTCTTGGAGAATAGCAAAAAATACCATATGATCCCAGTTCATTAGAAGGAATTTGAATCATGAAAACTATATTAAACACACTCAGCATCCTAATTTTTATCAGCTTAACTAGCTGCGGAATTCAATCGATTCCTAAAGCAAAAAACGAAGTCGAAGCAAAGCTAGCTGAGGTTAGCAATCAATATAAGCGAAGAGCCGACCTTATCCCAAATTTGGTTAAAGTCGTTAAAGGCTATGCCAAGCACGAAAGAGAAACCTTGCAAGCCGTGGTAGAAGCTCGAGCGAAGGCTACTAAAGCAACGATTGACCCAAGTAAAATGAATGCTGATCAGCTTCTCAAGTTTCAGCAAGCTCAGGGTGGGCTTAGCCAAGCACTTGGTAGATTAATGGTGGTGGTTGAAAAGTATCCAAACCTAAAGGCTGACCAAAACTTTCGCGACCTCCAAGCACAACTCGAAGGCACGGAGAACCGGATTGCAGTTGCTAGGCAACGGCATATCGAATCCATAAAGCTATTTAATAACCTTGTGACGGTATTCCCCACAAGTTTGACTGCTAAATTCATCCTTAACGAAGAAAAACTTCCCCAGTGGAGCGTATCTGCTGAAGAGCAACAGCAAAACGAGCAGACTCCTAATGTCGATTTGTAATCTGTCACGCGTATTTATCCTTTTTTTTGCTAGCTTAGTTTTAGTTACGCCACCTAAGCTTCGTGCCGATCCTATTGGAAAAATTAAGTTCAATCGCCCCGTCATCGATCAAGCGGCGATTTTAAGCCCGAAGGCCAAGCAAGCACTTGAGCAGCTCCTTTTACAGTTTCATCAAAAAACCAAAGCGCAGCTTGGGGTGATCACCCTAAAGTCGCTCGATGGCGATTCCTTGGAGTCAGTGTCGATTAGAATTGCGGAGCGATGGCAGCTAGGTGACGTAGAAACCGATCGTGGAGTTTTTATCCTGACCTCTAAAGGCGACCGTAAGATTCGTATCGAGGTTGGACAGGGGCTCGAAGGTGATATCCCGGATGCCTACGCCAAAAGAATCATTGATCAATACATTAGCCCAGCATTCAAGCGCGGTCAGTTTGACCAAGGGATCTTATCAGGGGCTGTAGCAATCATCTCCCACATCGATCCAGGCTTTAAACTAGATGGAATGAACCCAGCCGTTTCTCACCACCCGCAAAAAAAGAAAAAAGCTCATTGGATTATGCAACTCATTATGCTGCTATTTTTCTTGTTCCTCATTTTCACCCCTACTGGCCGACTTATACTCCTAGCCATGCTGTTTAGTAGAGGTGGTCGTGGTGGCTACTACGGAGGTGGTGGAGGTTTCGGCGGCGGAGGTGGATTCTCTGGTGGCGGCGGTGGCTTTAGTGGCGGCGGCGCTTCAGGAGGTTGGTGATATGAATAAAAAATTCATTCCTAGATGGCTCAAACTTTACCTAAGCGACACCGGACTAGATCAGATCGAACAGGCGGTGGCGACAGCAGAGACAAAGACATCTGGCGAAGTTGTTCCGATGGTTGTACGTAGCAGCTCCACCACCGGTCACGTGCCGGTAATATTGTTTTGCATGTTCTGGATCGGATACTTCGTTCTTGGTGGTCATGAACTACTTCAAACCACATTAGCAGTAAAATACACTCCCTACTACGATCTCGCATTGATGATTCCTTTTATTCTTCTAAGTAGTGTACTCAGCAGATCTCTCGTCGTGCAAAGGAGCCTCGTTTCTCCAGACGACCGGATTCTACAAGTCGCTCAACGCAGCGAAGTGGAATTTTATCACGCGAATCTTCACGAAACAGACGGATCTACAGGGATCTTGATCTTTGTCTCAATGATGGAGCATCGAGTCGTAGTCCTAGCAGATCGAGCTATCTCCAAAAAACTTCCAGCTGAGACGTGGGATGGAATCGTAAAAATGATCCTAAGCTCTCTCAAGAAGAGAGATCTAGCTACAGGTTTGTGCCAGGCAATCGACCGCTGCGGGGAACTTCTCGAGCCAAATTTTCCTATCCAACCGAATGATAAGAATGAGCTTCACAATCATCTTGTGATTAAGGAGTGAGCTCGCAAAAAAAGCGGTCGACGGACCGCTTAGATTATGACTAAAAACAATAAATTTCTAACTAATTACTTCTTGGTAAAAGTTCCTGTCTTGTTCAGCGCACAGCTATAGTTATATGTTTCACTTTCTCTAGAAAAATAATTAATCGAAGATGTTATATCAAAGACATCACCAGCTTTCATATGTCTAAAAGAGTTGGTACCAGTACTTTGGGCAACTGTAAAAGCGAAGTCAAAGCCATTGTTAGCTGCAAACGCGTTTAAAGAGCTATCTATTAACTCAAAGTAATAGAAAAGAGTGCTACCGCCTGCTCTAATATCTACCAGTTTTGCTGTAGTAGATAACGTTTTACCCACCTGCGCCTCTAACACTTCTTGTGATCTCACTACTTCATTATAAGCTAACAGATCTTTAGACTCCTTGATTCTATTTAAAATAGAACTGACAGAAATTGACTGAGCACTGCTCACAGGGTTGTTATTACCATTATTTCCAATTTTAGGGTTGATGACTATCGATGTATCAACTTTTGGTGTCGTAACTTTTAAATCTGGAAAGCCTTTAGACTGACAGTACTGGGTCGGAACAACTGAAGGATCTATATGAAGTACCGTTTTTCCCTTAGGTATTGAAAAGTCTAACTTTCCAGCAAAACAGCTTTTACCCTTCAGAGCCTCACTATAAGATAAATCTAGCGTGTAACTACACCCTTGTTTGAGAGTAACCTTAGACGCAGTCGAGGAATCTTTACCACTTATGGCTTTGTCTTCACAAGTTTTAGAACTAAATTTAGCTTGGTAGAAAGCTAAAAAGGCAGAAGCTCCGTCACACCCACCGGTACCCTTGAACTCTGGACATTTACTACTTTTCCCTCCTAGTAATTCGTAAAACTTGTCTGAAGTACCAATGTTTGAGCCGAAGGATATCGTCGCCGAGAGGCCAGATTGGCTCTCTGGCACAACAGAAGACTTGCAAGACAGCAACATCGCAAGGGTCAGCACCAATGATCCAAAAACCTTATTCACATTTTCTCCGTTGTCTATGTTCGTGAGCAATATCTGTATTTTAGCAAAAAAAGAAAAACTTCTGGCTATAAGCTATGCAAATAAGCCTCCAAATTTTACTCAATTAAAACAGATATTTGCATAAAAGAGCGTGAAGAAGAGTTAATCATCGTCGAGTTTTTAGACGGTAATTGGTGTCTCCGTAACAAAAGCGCATCTATGTCAATTTACCCGAAAAACGGCACGGCAAGGAGGATTTTAGCCGAGGACACAGCATGAGACTTAAAATGCGAGGGTATCTATTGCTTTAGAATAGAGTCCGCAGGACTCTTCAAAAGATTTGATTTCTCTGGCTTCTCTGATTGATTAGTAACTTCCCGAACAAAAGGAAGCCGCTTTAAGTCGGCTGGTTCATCGGTAAACTCTTCGATATAAATAATACTATGGTAGGGCACATGAAAACGATCGGTCTTACAAAAACGCTGACGAGCTTCATCCTCTTCAGGCATGATAATAAGCTTCTTTTGGTCGCTAAAAACAAACTTCTCAAGAACCACTAGCCCCATAAATTCACTAGCATCAACCGACTCCACAACCACCTCGACCGTTTTTCGCTCGCTTTGGTCTTGAAATCTCACTCTGTATAATTTCTTCGAATCCATTTTCACCAATCAAATCAAGATATTAATAATAGGCGCTTATCACCAGAGCCCTAACATAATCTCCCGCCAGATATTGTCAAGGGTTTGGTAGATAGATAAAATAAGCCTTAGTATTCAATTAGCTAAAGGTCGGCAAATGTGTGATCTTAAATATCTAGCAACGATTTTTTCTATAACACTGCTAATTTCAGGATGTAAGCCTAGGTCAGAATCAAGCGTTAATAATCTGAAAACGGCTAACCCTAAAGAGTGGCCTACCCCTAGGTTTAGCTTGATTAAAAATTTTGTATTAGAAAACAAAATAAGAACTATTGATAACCTACTCGCAAACCTTCCTAAGTCATTTATGCAAA
>JANQHA010000236.1 GCA_028282865.1 Oligoflexales bacterium | reverse complement strand
TCAGGGACAAGCGATCAAAAGCGAAGGTGTCATGAATGTGACCGAAAATCCAATGACCGCAATAAGTCTGCTCATAAAGAGTTTAAAGCTTAATTTTCAGTTAAAAACCCTATTAATTATTGGTTATTGCCTTATGAATGCCTTGATTCCGCGCAAAGCCCGAACGCTACTTTTTTCAAGGTTACATAGTCGTTAAATCTCAGTGTGTTCTTCTAAATGCGAGCGGTATAGGTTGATTAAAAACAGCTTGGACGATAGGCTATAAATTGGTAGAAGAAACAGCTATTTATCGTTTTGAAGGGATAAGTGATGAAGGTTGCGAAGCCGGCGATTGATCTGCCGGATATGGAACGTGAGATAATCGCTCAATGGAAGGCTAACAACACCTTTCATAAATCTAATGATCGTCGCAAAGGTCAGAAGGAATACAATTTTTATGATGGGCCGCCCTTTGCAAATGGACTGCCACACTATGGGCATATGCTAGGTCAAACTCTTAAAGATATTGTTCCGCGCTATTGGAATATGAGAGGTTTTTATGTTGAGCGTCGATTTGGTTGGGACTGCCATGGCTTACCAGTTGAATATGATGTAGAGAAGAAATTAAATTTAAATGGTCGTAAAGATATCTTAGAACTCGGTGTCGCTAAATTTAACGAGGCTTGTCGAGAAAGCGTTTTTCATTACGCCAACGAGTGGAAAGGAACCATCACTCGGCTAGGTCGGTGGGTGGATTGGGAACGTCAGTACCGAACTATGGACCGAGATTTTATGGAGTCAGTGTGGTGGGTGCTGAAGCAACTATACGAGAAAGGGTTGGTCTATAAGGATCACAAGGTTGTTGCATACTCCCCTCGTATTACGGCAGTCGTATCTAATTTCGAAGCGAATTTGAACTACAAAGACACCCAAGATCCTTCAGTGTCAGTGAAGTTTAAAGCTAAAGATGAAGATGCCTATTTTATTGCTTGGACGACAACTCCTTGGACTTTGATTTCTAACCTGGCATTGGTTGTGAATCCACAATTTAGCTATGTGAAAATCAAGGACCATGAATCGGGAGAATTATACTACCTTGCGGAAGAACGCTTAGAATTTTTATATAAGCCGCAAAAGAAAAATAAAGAGCTTGGTTATGAAATTGTTGAGAGGGTATTGGGTCAAGATTTAGCTGGTCGTAACTACGAGCCGATGTTCCCTTATTTTGCCGGCCAAGAAAATGCATTTAAGATCTTGGTGGATGACTATGTTAGCCTCGATTCAGGTACTGGAATCGTACATTGTGCGCCGGCTTATGGTGAAGAGGACTTTAGGGTCTGTAAGGCTAACAACATCGACTTAGTAGACCCCATTGATGACGAGGCTTGTTATACTGACGCAGTACCTGAATACAAGGGGCGATATATTAAAGACGCTGATAAAGATATTATAAAGCGCCTTAAAGAAGAGTCAAAAATGCTTCGTCACGACACCTTGGTGCATAGTTACCCCCATTGTGATCGAACCGAAGACCCTCTGATCTATCGAGTGATTCCAACTTGGTATGTTGCGGTGGAAAAAATCAAAGAACAAATGGTGGCCAATAACCAGAAGATAAATTGGCTTCCAGAGCACCTTAAAAATGGACGGATGGGTAAATGGCTCGAGAACTCTAGGGACTGGGCGATTAGTCGGAACCGTTTTTGGGGGACCCCTCTACCGGTTTGGGTTTCTGATAAAGACGAGAGTATCATCGAAGTTATTGGTTCGGTGACAGAGCTGGAAGAGAAGTCCGGGGTAAAAGTTGACGATCTTCATAAGCACTTCATTGACGACATCACCTGGCCTTGTAAAAAGACCGGTGGTACTATGCGCCGTATTCCAGAGGTCTTTGACTGTTGGTTTGAATCCGGGTCAATGCCTTATGCTCAAAACCATTACCCCTTTAAGAATAAGGATCGTTTTGACAATATTTTCCCGGCTGACTTTATTGCCGAAGGACTCGATCAAACCCGTGGTTGGTTTTATACCTTAGGGATTCTATCTACGGCGCTTTTTGACCAGCCTGCATTTAAAAATGTCGTCGTAAACGGCATAGTATTGGCTGCCGATGGTAAGAAGATGTCAAAACGACTTAAAAATTACACTGCTCCAGACCAGTTGCTAGATCGCTTTGGCGCAGATAGTGTTCGGCTATATATGGTTAATTCTTCAGTGCTTCGCGGTGACGACCTCAAATTTAGTGACGAGGGAGTAAAAGACACCACTAGAGCTGTCCTTCTGCCACTTTGGAATGCGTATTCTTTTTTAACAACTTATGCACAGGCTGATGGCTGGAGCCCCAAAGCGAAATTGCTGGAAGGACAGGTAATTGGCTCGAAAAATGAGTTGGATCTTTGGATTCTATCGAGGCTGCAGACATTGAAGAAGAGTGTCCATCATGAGATGGAGGCTTATCGTATATACCGTGTCGTGCCGCAGGTGATTGAGTTTATCGATGAATTAACCAACTGGTACATACGCCTTAGCCGTCGTCGTTTTTGGGGAGGGTCTGGAGGCGTCACTGAAGATTCTAGGTGTGCTTATGAGACCCTTTTCAGTGTCATGTCTGAATTTGTTAAAGTTTTTGCTCCGTTTGCGCCTTTTATTTCAGAGCGAATCTATCAAGGTCTTACCGAAGGGCTAGCTACTGCTAGTGAGTCAGTCCATTTGTGTGACATGCCAATGTCTGTCGAGGCTTTGATAGATGAGTCTCTTGAGAGTCGAATGAGTTTGATCCGGCGAACTGTGGGCTTAGGTCGTAGTTTGCGAGCGAAACACCAGATCCGAACACGCCAGGTGCTTCCAAGTATGATGGTTATTAGCCATGATGCCAACGACAAGAAGCATATTGAACGCGGTATGGACATTCTGAAGGAAGAGCTTAATGTTAAAGAGCTGAATTTCACTGTAGACGAAATCAGCCATGTCAGGCTTTCGGTACGGCCAAACTTAAAAACACTCGGTAGGCGGTTAGGCAAACACATAAAAGCTCTTCGTAACCACTTTGAGGAGCTTAATAATAAGCCGCAGTTGGTTGCGGACCTCCTTGCTGATCTGAGCAAAGAAGGCTCAGTCGATATCCTTGGTCATCGGTTGGAGCAGGGTGATTTTCTGATAGACCGAGGCCCTAAGGACGATCGACTTATTGCTACTGAAGAAGGGATTACGGTTCTTCTTGACACCAATCTTACTCCAGAATTGTTACGTGAGGGCCTTTCTCGTGAGGTCGTAAACCGAATACAGAAGCTGCGAAAAGATAGTGGCTTGGATGTATCTGATCGGATAACTTTGCAAATTTCGACCGATGGTGTTTTGGCCCAGTCGGTTACCGAGCATCAAACCTATATCGGTGCTGAAACCCTGGCAGTCGGTATGTCTGTTAAACCTAAAGGCGATGACTTAAAGGGAGTCAGCTTTCGCGAGTCTTTCGATATTGAGGGGCATCAGTGTATGATTGGTTTTATCGTTGCGCAGTAGTAGCTTCTGTTTAATGACTATTTTTTTTTGCGGCAGTTTAGCTGGATGCTACAGCTTCAAGCAGCTGTATTACCATGGAAACTTGCTAAGCACCCGCGAGCCCATAAGTGTATTATTATGGCATTCCGATACTGACCCTACATTAAAAAAGAATCTTAGGTTTGTTAAAGATGTTCTCGAGTATGCTAAGCAGTCTGGCCTTAATAATGGACGGGCCTACCGAACTTATATTAAATCTCCCTACCCTTATGTCTCTTATACAGTTCAGGCGGCAAGGCCTTTCGAAATGAAACTAAAAAAGTGGTCTTTCCCTATAGTTGGCGAGGTTCCTTATTTAGGTTTTTACCATCCTAACAACCGAGATCAAAAAGCAGAGGAGTTAAAACGCCAAGGTTTTGATGTTCACCGAAGTGCGGCAGGAGCGTTCTCTAGTCTCGGGTGGTATGATGACCCAATTTACAGCTCGATGCTTAATCGGACTAAGGCTTCATTGGCTCATCTTTTGTTCCATGAACTAACCCACCGTACCTTTTGGATACCAGGTGATGTCAACTTAAATGAGCATTTAGCCGAGTTTGTTGCCGGAGTTTTAACGGTTAGATATCTTAATGCCAAAGGTATGAGGGACGAGCTTCAAAACTATCGGTATAAAAATGAGGATAGGAAGCTTTTTAAAGTGTGGCTGAGGAAGCTAAAATCATCATTAGAACAGCTATATGCCCAGGAGCTTCCAGAAAAAGCCAAGCTTAGAGAAAAACAGCAAATATTCTCTCGGTATTTGACATCCTTGCTACCTAAATTTAAGTCGGCAGGCTATAGAGGCATGGAGCGCGCTAAATGGAACAACGCTAAGGTTCTGGCATATGCTCTTTATGAGCCTAAGATTGAGCCCTTCCAGCGTGCCTATAAATGCCTAGGAAACGATCATATGGGCTCGTTTCTGGCCCAGTTGGAGGCTGAGCTGAGAAATACTGAGGATATCTCAAAGGCTCTTGATCGGATATGTAATCTAGGTAAAGTAAGTTATCTAAATTAATCGGGATAAGTGCGGTGGTTGAAGAGAAGACGATCATAACGCCTGAAGAGGTGATGGATGCTCTAGAGCAGCGTAAGTACATCGCCTTGCGTTCTCGTTTTAAACACTTAGAACCTGCAGATATCGCTGAAGCAATGGAAGAGCTTGATGCTTCGCGTTGTACGCTTGCATTTAGGCTTATAGCTAGCGAACGTAAAGCTGAAGTATTTTCTTACCTTCCTTTTGAACAGCAACAAAGTCTACTCGATGTTTTTCCAGATGATGCAGTCACTGTATTACTCAATGAGATGGAACCGGTCGATCGAACTCAGCTTCTCGAAGACCTTCCGCCAGAGCTCAGTAGTAAGTTTATAGAGCGACTGGACCCCGAAGAGCGAGGTATGGCTTGGCGCCTATTGAGTTATCCTGAAGATTCTGTTGGTAGGATGATGTCTCCGGAGTTTTTCTCTACTCTTGCAGGTATTAGGGTCTCAGAGGCGATTGAACACGTGAGATGGAATGCCGCAAGATATCCTGAAGAAGCCTTAAACCAGATTTTTGTAGTCGATGCTCAAGGCAAGTATCTTGGTGATGTCAGCATTGGCGCTTTGTTTGTTGCCGAGGATAATAACGACCTAGTTGAAAATATAGTCGGCTCTAGCTACGTGACTTTGTCAGCATACGACGATAGAGAAGTAGCGGTCGATGCTTTTCGTAAATATGATAAATCTGCTATTGCAGTTATAGATGATGTTGGTTGTTTGGTTGGCTTAGTCAGCTCAGACGAAGTATTTGATGTAGCTGAAGAAGAAGCTACCGAAGACATTCAACAGTTTGGTGGTAGTGCAAGCTTGGAAGACTCTTACTTTCAGACGGCACTCATTGTGCTCCTTCGCAAGCGCGCAGGTTGGCTAGCTGTCCTTTTTCTCGGTGGCCTGTGGGCGGGTCGTGCTCTCAAGGGTTTTGAGGATGCAATTGCTTCTTATGCATTTCTTGTTTTTTTTCTACCGTTAATTATTTCCTCTGGTGGTAACACTGGATCTCAAGCTGCTTCGTTGGTGATTCGGAGTTTAGCAATCAGGGAGTTTAACCTCAAAGATTGGTACCGGGTGCTGGCGCGTGAGGTTGTAACTGGAATTGGCCTAGGAATCGTACTTGGCTGTATGGGCTTTACCTGTGCGTTATTTTGGGGTCTCAGCCCCATCGTGGGTGGTATTGTTTTTCTTTCCTTGATCGGTGTTGTTCTGTTTGGCACTGTCATTGGTTCGATGCTGCCGTTTATTTTAAAAAAAGTTGGACTTGATCCAGCAGTAAGCTCTTCACCGCTTATTGCTTCGTTAGTAGACTTATTTGGAATCCTAATATTTTTTAATATTGCTCTCCTAGTTATGAAGCATTTTTCCTGATTTGTGGATTTTATGTGGATAGATGATCAAATTCTTCGTAAATGTCAAGCTAATGTGGCTTTGTCTGTGTGGAACCCTGATAAAACGATGGTTGTCTTGGGTAGTAGTAATCAGCTTGCAACCGAAGTTTGTGAGGATAACTGCAAAAATGATGGGGTTGAGATTTTACGCCGCTACGGCGGTGGTGGCACGGTAGTTTTGTATTCCGGGTGTGTTGTACTAAGCCTTGGAATCTGGGTTAAAAAGCATTTTCACAATGACTTCTATTTTCAGTTACTCAACCAAGCGATCATTCAGGTACTAAAAATGAAAACTGGATCAGATATAGATTTTTCTCAAAATGGGATTAGTGATATTGTTAGTAATAACCGTAAGTTTTGTGGCACTTCTTTGTTTCGCAGTCGCAATTACTTACTCTATCAAGCATCGATCATTTGCGATTTAAATTTAGACATAATCGATCGCTATATCAAACACCCAAGTAAAGAACCAGAGTATCGAGCCCAAAGAAGTCATAAAGATTTTTTGGTTGGTCTATCAAGTTTGGATCCCGGACTTACTGTAGATTCGGTTAGTCATGCTATGAGCAATCAATTTACTTCTGAAGTCGAAAGGCAACTTGCAACAGATTGCTGTCCAGTGTTTTCTGATCAGGTCCCTTGTTTAATGGCTAGAGTCAACCGTGCAGATTAAGTGTAAACAGTGCGATAAAGAGTTTA
>JANQHA010000089.1 GCA_028282865.1 Oligoflexales bacterium | reverse complement strand
GCAAATATATTGGAACCCTGTTGATACTATTAGCTCAAGAATTAGCCGACGACGGAAACTACACCGAGGCCATCAAGACATTTAGGCTGTTTCAAAAGTTATTGCCTACCGACCCAGAAGCTCCTGGGGCGCAGAAGGAGTTGATGCTGCTGACTTATGAGTTGGGCAAGATGTCAGACCTTTGGAAAGAGCTTGAGAACTTACCTAATATGTATGGCCCTAAAAGTCGCTGGGCTTCGGCAAATGGTAAAAATCGGCAGTTGGTCCTCGAAACTCAAAAGATGATTAAGGACCAAATTATTTACTATGCCAAAGTTCTTCATAAACGGGCTCAAAAAACCCAAAGTGAGGTATTACATAAATATGCCAAAGTTGGTTATATACTCTTTTTACGCAACTATAAAAAATCTAAGGAAGTTGCCGAAGTTAATTTCAACTTGGCTGATATCGAGTTCTTTCTTAAAAATTACCGGGCAGCTGGCCGTCAGTACTTAGAGATTACCCTTAGAGGTAAAAAGAATGCCGTAGTTTACAACCCAAATACTGGAAAGCCTTCTTCCAACGTCCATAAGGAAGCTGCAGTATATATGGTTGATGCTTATGCAAGAGACTTTCAAGATGAATTTAAACAGATGAAGAAGCGAAAGCCAGATTTTACCAAAAAAGCCAAGCCACTTTCTCTTAGGGCTAAAAACTATATTAAGGCCTGTACGACCTACGTGAAGTTTTACCCCAAGGACAAACGGCTATCTAAGACCTGCGAAGTTGATATTGCCCGAATTTACTACTACTCAGGAGATAAAGAACAGTCAAAGAAGTATCTTTGGCTGATTGCTATGAAGCACTCGACCGCGAAGGAAGGGCCGGAAGCGGTAGAATTTTTGATTCCGCTTCATAAAGATAATCAGAAAAAACTGCTTGAGGTTGCCGATAGGCTTCTTAAAGTTCCTGCTTATCAAAAAGGAGCTCTTGGAGAGAAACTTCGCGCTCTTAAAAGAGGCGCCGCTAAGGAGTCAATTGCTCGTATTAAGAACCCGCTTAAGAGGGCCCAGCAATATGAGAGTATAGCCAAGAAAAATCCTAAGGATCCGGAAGCTGATATTCTCTTGTTCAAAGCTGGTGATGACTATCTTTTAGCTGGGGCTGTGCCTGCTGCTATTGGTGCTTATCTACTTATTGTAAAAAAATATCCAAAATCATCTCAAGCTCAGGACGCCCTGCTTAATGTCGCGAAGCTATATGAACAGAGGTTGGACCTAGCAGTATCAGCTGCTTACTTCGATGCTTATGGGAAAAAGTATCCTAAAGACTCTAAAGCAAAAGGAGCTTTAGCCAAAGCGTGTGATTTGCAGATGGCCACCGGCTCAAGTAAGGCAGTAGCGACCTGTCTATCTTTCGTAACTAAGTACCCCAAGGATGGCAAACAAACCGTCTCTAGACTGATGGTAGAAGCTTATCGTTCTCGACGGTCGCGTCAGCTCAAAGACTTGCTCTATAAGTACTACCTGCCGAAATATCGTTTGTCTTCTAATGAAAAGATCATCGGGTATCAAAGGGTCTACGGCCTTGGTGGTGGTAAGAGTTCAGATGCGCGAAAAGCTGGCTCAGCAATGCTAGGCGAGTTTAAGAGGTCTCCTAAAAGCATTTCCGGTGAGGCATTGAGGTATGTTGGCGCCATATTATTTAGCAACGCTAACTCGAGTATTAGACCTTATGCAAAAGTCAAACTATCTGGTGGTTCGGTGAACAAGCTTCAGGCGTCTTTGGAGCGTAAAGGTGCCGCTCTGCTGAAACTGAAGTCAAGTTACGAAACGGTTATTTCGTCTGGTGATTCTTTTTGGAGTGTCGCAGCATTACACCAACTCGGTGTTGCTCATGAGCAATTTGCGGTATTGGTCGAAAACCCGCCAAGCATAAAGGGCGCTAAGCGCGAAGATGTTAAGAAACAGCTGCAGCCACAGGTAGACGCGTTACGCGCTGAGGCGATAGCTTACTACAAGCAAGCCTACAAACTAGTTCAAGAGTTCAAAGTTTATAATGACTGGTCGGTAAAAGTAATCAACGCATTTTATAGAGTCAATAATTCAAAATTGCGTTTTGATGACTATATCCCCTCCCCAGATTTTATTGGCTCAGAAGTCTCTAAATCGCTGGTGTCCTCTATTCAGATAGGAGGAAATTAGTATGATTAGAGTTTCAAGTATAATGAGCTTGATGATAATGGTTTCATGCGCCGGAACAGAGAAGAAAAAGTCATCGATTGCCGAGATTTCGGCCGAGCCTTCTACGCAGAAGGAGCCCGATGATGCTTTCTACGTTTCTAATCAGCTGAAAACCGTCACTGTGAGCCGGTCTAATAGTCGATTGACTCCCTACCTGGTAGACAAGCGAAAGGCAGAAAAGACCGTAAGGCGCCTACGGTCAGCTGTGAAAGGTTCTAAAAATCCAGATAGAAAAAACTTAGTTGCCTTGATGTCCGCTAAAAGGATGGCAGGTAGTAGTCTTAGCGAGGTGTTAGCGACTGCTAAGCAACTTGTTCAACTTGAGATTAAAACAAACCCAAAGAGAGGTCTGCCAGGTTTTGCAAAACTTGAGCTAGTTCTTTCGGCTCTTCAAAGCAAAAAATATGCATTGGCTGAGTATTATCTTTATGAGCTGGTCGCTAGTTCCAATAAACCTTTGAAAGCCGCCGCATATACGGTTCAAGGTATCATCCGCATGAATGATAACCGACTGCCTGAAGCTATAGGCAGTTGGAACGAAGCTTTAAAGGTCGACCCATCTTATCGACCGGCTTTACTCAACCTCGGGTTTGTCTCACTAAAATACGGTGATTTCGAGAAAGCTAAGCAGCACTTAAGCAAGGTTAAGCGCACATGGTTTGAGTCTTATGGCCTTATGGTAGCTGAGCGGATGACAAAAGGAGTCGATAAAGCGAGCTCCCTATGCCGCAACGTTTTGAATGCAAAACCCAGGTATAAGCCAGCCATATTAAGTTGTGCCCTAAATGAGTACCAGGGGAGTGGGAATGCAAAGGCGGCTATCTCTCATGTCGACAAATTGGCTAAAATCCCTGGAAACACTAATATTGATTCAATCGGTTATCAATTACGCAAGAGTATTGAGGCAGAGAGGTCTAAAGACCGCTCAAAAGCAAAGGCAGCAAAGGAGCCCGAGGTAAAAAACGGTAAAAAACCAAACTAGGTGGCGAAAGCCTTTTCAAATCATTAAATTAACGAGATAATATTATTAGGATCATCGGTCATTAAAGGAATGCAATGAAACTGCAACTGTCATTTACCATAAGCGGTCAGACTCCTCAGGTTGTTGTGGTCGAAGATCCTCCATTAATTATTGGAACTCTGCTATCCAATCAGGTTGTGCTCCGCGCAGCGGATGTTGATCCCATTCATGCCTTGATAGAAGAAAGTGAATCTGGAGACGGTTTTGTTGTGACAGACGTCGGCTCCGAGAGTGGAGTATATGTCAATGATAAAAAGGTTGACGTTGAGACATCAATTAAGGCCGGAGACCATATCCGGATTGGAAGTGTCACTCTCGCGGTTGAAAAATTCAAACAAATTGATGATTCCGCTGCCATGGCGCCGCCACCGCCGCCTGGTCCAGCCGAGCCGACAATTACCCGGCCGCAGACGAGAGATGACGAGGCGGCAGCTAGTAGCCACTCTCACGTATCCCATCATTCGGCGCCCCCTTCTGGTCCTGGTGCTACGGTAAAGCAAAGCGAGCGCAGCTCTCCAAGCGAGCGTCGGTTGGAGAAACGAGATATTTTGTTTTCCCCTCGAAAAGCTAGGCCTAGCGGTGACGTTTTAGAAGTTGTGGCGTATTGGGCGGATACTATTGTTGATGTAGAGCTCTTCCACGAAACCTTTAAGGGTTATGAAAAGGCTACTATCGGCGACCCTAGCAAGACTAACTTTGTCGCGGCAGGCCCTGTTGATGTGGAGGACCATGTTCTTGCAACTGTACAGGGTAGTGGTTACGAAGTAAACCTCACTAAAGGCATGGAAGCAAGGATGCGTCGCGGTGGCAAGGTTGAAAGTGTTAAAGGACCTGGTCAATACCGAATGGGACGCAGAGACATCGTCCATATAAAATTTGGTGCTGTAAGGTACTTTTTACTATTTGTCAGACCCCCAGTGATCAACCTGCCGCGTAGCGGTCCCAGAGATCCTGTCCTGGCTATGCTTAGCTTCGCTGCTGCATTAGTTTATCTCGCATTGATTCCAATGCTGTGGATTGGTGACCCGACTGATCCGAAAAAGGATAAGGATGACATCTGGATGTTGGTCCAAACCCCTCGAAAAGAAGAGAAGCCCAAGCCTCAGGTCAAACCTAAACCGATACAAAAGGTTGCTGAGGTAAAGAAGGTCCCGAAGCAAAAAAAGCCTCCTAAATTAAAAAAACCTATTAAAGCTGCTAAACCTAAAGAGGTTGAAAAACCTAAGCAGACTAAAGTTGTTGAGAAGCCTAAACAGAAACCGAAAAAGGTGGCTCAGGAAAATTTAAAGCGCAAAGTTGCGCCTAAGCCCACTAAAGCCAAATCGAAGGGGTCGAGTGGTACTGCATCAGCGAGCTCAAAGAAACCTAATTTCAAAAAAGCCGGTCCGAAGAACCGAAATGTCGCAAACAGATCTGGTGGAGCGCGTGGTGGTGGTATGAA
>JANQHA010000014.1 GCA_028282865.1 Oligoflexales bacterium | reverse complement strand
TCTGGCTTAGAGCCGTTTAGGGTTTCTGGCGACCAAGCTCCTTTCATCTTAATCGGGGAACGCACGAATGTTACTGGTTCGCCAAAGTTTCGCAGGCTAATAAAAGAAAATGATTTTGAAGCCGCGCTTTCAGTTGCCAGGCAGCAAGTTTCAAATGGTGCAAATGTTATCGACATCAACTTTGACGAAGGCCTTTTGGATAGCGAAGCTTCCATGAGACATTTTTTGAATCTCATCGCTTCGGAACCGGATATTTCAAGGGTCCCCATCATGATCGACAGTTCGAAATGGTCGGTAATTGAAGCAGGGCTGCAATGCGCACAAGGCAAGTGCATCGTCAACTCAATAAGTTTAAAAGAGGGTGAAGAAACTTTCAAGCACCACGCAAGGCTTGTAATGAGATACGGCGCCTCAGTTATCGTGATGGCCTTCGACGAGAAGGGGCAAGCTGCTACCAAAGAAGACAAAATTCGAATTTGTCATAGAGCCTATAAAATCCTGACCGAAGAAGTGGGGATGGATCCAGAAGATATTATCTTCGATCCAAACATCCTGACAGTGGGAACTGGCATTGAAGAACATAACAATTATGCAGTTGACTTCATTGAAGCTGTGCGTGAGATAAAAAAACTTTGCCCCGGAGCACGCACGAGCGGCGGGTTGAGCAACATATCTTTTTCATTTAGAGGTAACAATGTCGTTAGGGAAGCGATGCATGGAGCTTTTCTATACCACGCCATTTCAGCTGGACTCGATATGGCAATCGTTAACGCGGGCATGCTCGAAGTTTACGAGGAGATTGAACCCGACCTTCTAGAAAAGGTCGAAGACGTCTTACTAAACCGAAAACCAGATGCTACTGAAGTCCTCGTAGACCTGGCAGATAGCGTAAAATCAAATACTAAGGAAAAAGCGACTGAGACTCAAGCATGGCGTGATGAAAGCGTCGAAAAGCGTCTGAGCCATGCACTGGTAAAAGGCATTACTGACTTTATTGTAGAGGACACTGAGGAAGCCCGCCTAAAACTGGACCGACCTTTAGACGTAATAGAGGGCCCTCTTATGGATGGCATGAAAGTCGTCGGAGATCTATTTGGCGAAGGAAAAATGTTTTTACCGCAAGTCGTCAAAAGCGCTCGAGTTATGAAGAAAGCGGTCGCACACCTAATGCCTTTCATGGAGAAGGACAAAAACGGCGCCTCAAATAGCCAAGGAAAGTTTGTCATTGCGACAGTTAAAGGCGATGTTCACGATATTGGCAAAAATATTGTAGCAGTCGTTCTAGGCTGTAATAATTACGAAGTAGAAGATTTAGGGGTTATGGTCTCTTGCGATGACATCATAAAAAAGGCCAAAGAGCTAAATGCCGACATAGTTGGAATGAGCGGTCTGATCACACCTTCTCTTGATGAAATGATTTACAACGCATCAGAATTTGAGAAACTTGGGTTTGATATACCCTTACTTATTGGTGGTGCTACGACCAGCAAGGCTCATACTGCCATTAAAATTGCACCACACTATAGCGGCGTAGTCAGCCATGTCAGCGATGCTTCCTTGGTAGTAAATGTCTGCAGTAAGCTACTCAACGATAAGTCTAGTAAGAGCTATATCGAGCAGATTAAAAAAGATCAAGATCGTATCAGAGAGAGGTTTAACTCCACTAGCGAACAAAGTTCCTTTATCCCTTTAGAGCAAGCTCGACAAAAAAAGCTGCAAATAGATTGGAGTAGTTACCAGCCTCCTAAACCAAAAAAACTCGGCATTCAAACTTTCGATACGATACCGGTGGATGAGATTGTTCCATACATAGACTGGTCACCATTTTTTTGGACCTGGGAAATGAAAGCGCTTTACCCAGGAATACTTACTCATAAAAAATGGGGCAAGCAAGCAACGGAATTATTTAACGACGCCCAGAAAGTCCTCGAAGATATTGTCAAAAACAATAGATTTGATCCAGCAGCGGTCATCGCTTTCTGGCCTGCAAACAGCATACAAGATGATGTCGTTGTCTATAGTGACGATACCCGAGAGAAGGAACTAGGAACGTTTCACTTTCTTAGACAGCAAAAAGAAAAAAAGAGTGACGAACCCTACCACTGCTTAGCTGATTTTATAGCTCCTAAAGACTCACTCAAGAAAGATTACCTCGGCGGTTTTATTGTGACAGCAGGTCAAGGAGTCGAGGACTACTCTGAGCATTTCGAAAAAAACAATGATGACTATACTGGGATCATGATCAAAGCCATTGGGGACCGAATCGCTGAAGCTTTGGCTGAAATGATGCACAAAGAAGTAAGGGATCAATGGGGTTTCGGCCTAACGGAAAATCTCAAGCCTGAAGATTTTATCAAGGAGTCCTACCAGGGTATACGCCCCGCTGCTGGATACCCAGCTTGTCCAGATCACACGGAAAAAACCCTGCTCTGGAAGCTACTAAACGGCACAAAGACCTCTGGCGTCTCGCTTACTGAAAACTTTGCAATGACTCCCGGCAGCTCGGTATCAGGTCTGTATTTCTCCTCGCCCGAATCACATTATTTTCGGGTTATGAGCCTCTCTAAAGACCAAATCGAGGACTACGCAAAGAGAAAGGGAATGCCTATTGAGGAGGTCGAAAAATGGCTAGGGTCAAACCTCGGCTACGTTTAAGCATCGCCTCTAAGAGCATTTAACTCAGTGTATTCAATATATTATTCCCGCTGTTATACCTAAAGATTCTTTGTCAATACGCCGATAAATCTCAAATGAAGTGGACTATTAAAATTCTTAAAAAATTAAGCTTATTGAGACCACCTCTCAATGGCCAGGCAGGCTTTACTCTGACTGAACTAATTATGGTTGCGGGAATAGCCACTATAGCTGGTTATATAGGGACAAAAGGCATCCTTCGGTTTAACCAGACCATGACAGCGAGATCTGCCAAGAGTGACTCTAATCAACAAATGAAAAGATTTATCCGTTCTGTCGAACAACAGTTTTCGACACACGTTTCCAAGCTCTACCCCGGTGAGCCAGCAGGCAAATTTATTTTTAACACTTTGAGAAACGTGCCGATGGCCGGCGGTACTAGAATGGCTTTGCCAAACAATTCGGTGACATCATCCGACCCAGCGCTCTCAGCAGACAAATCAAATATTCATAGAAATAGAAAGTTTGTCCTCGAGCGAGAGTATCGTGACAATCCGAGTGACTCATACCCCATTGAAAGAATAGAATATGAGGTAGTATGTAGCACGCCATTGACCGGTAACGTCCAAAAACTTCTTCAGTCAAAAAGCTGGCAAAATGCTATTAACAACCAAATTGCTAATGGCTGTGTCCCAGCAAACTACTGCGACTGGACAAAACAAACCCTGGTGATCAGAAAAGACGTCTGGTACGGATGGAATAACGGAAACGATAATAATGCCAACGTTTATCCAAGCCCACCAAATAATAGCAAATGCTTTCCAGAAACCTACGAAGTAATAGGGTCAAGTTCCCCTCATACTTGCTCGCTGAAAGCTACAGCGCAGGACCTTAAAAACAAGGCACTTGGAATGAGCTTCTGCGCTTGGAATCCTGACAATAGCACTGCGCTAAATTTCTACTTTAGGCTCTGGAGCTATCAACTCGGCACTGGGTCAGATGTCTTATATGAAACCAGGGATGCTGCTCTAACCAGAGCGTCCGGACTGAACGATATGGAGTTCATCAAAGGCGAGTAGCAAAAAACTCAGGGTAGCTAAAATCGCTTTGCAACACTTCGGCCACTTCAGCCATCGGCAACCCTACCACGTTAGTATATGATCCAGAAATACTCTGAATAAAACAGCTTCCCATACCTTGGGCAGCGTAGGAACCTGCTTTATCGTAGGGCTCATCAGTCGCTATATAGTTCTCAATTTCTTGGTCTCTAAGCTCTCTAAATGTCACATCGGTAACGACGCACTTTAGTTGCTCAAGTCTCTGGTTCTTTATGCAAAAACCGGTTAAAACCTGGTGTTGTCTACCAGAAAGACCAGTTAGCATCTCCCTAGCATCTGATCGATCACTTGGCTTCTCCAAAATTCTATCACCTAAAACCACTACAGTATCAGCAGATATGACATGAGCTTCGGGGTGAAGTTTGTAAACATACTCTGCTTTGATGGTTGCATTTCGCTGTACGTATTGCCTGGGCGACTCTCCCGCCAGAACCTGCTCCAAAACATCTGGCTTTACGACCTTAAAATCAAACCCTAGCAAGCCTAACAATTCCTTACGCCTTGGTGAGCTGCTAGCGAGAATAGTCTCAATCATCTTTTGGCTCCTGGTAGGTTAAAAGTATTTAGGCGCTCGAAGTTAACAGCTCCTTCCCTTAAGAGCTCAAAGCCATTATTTTTACTATTCATTTTTACGACAGTCGATGGAACCGGATTGATAAGATCAGTAACATCAACACTCGGTACCCACCCATCGTTATCCACCACAAACTTCATAGCCTCCGACCAAGTCGTGAGAGGAGGCACACCGCTTTTATTGACACTAGTGCTAATGAGGGGGTGATCCAGTTTATTGATAACATCTACCAACCACCTTAAGCGCTCGCTCGCATATATTTTTCTTAAACAAATAGTTCCCTCGGCAGATACCAAAAACTCCGGAGCAGAATCATTAGCCTGCCAGGCAATACTCAAACCTTCTGGCCAACCAGATGCATTTAGATAATCAACGAGCCATTCGGGAAGACGGCTCCACCATTTTTGCGCCATTTCAATTGAGGCCACTAGGCTAATACATGGCATACTCTCGGGTCGTCTTTTCATCGCATAAAGCCGAGAGACTGCTTTAGGATTATTCGGATCGACCGTAAGCCCGGGTAAAGTGTCGGTAGGGTGTAAGCATACCTTACCGGCTTTAAAAGCAGCGATAAAATCCGAGGTCTCCATCTATCGTAATACTCTAAAGTACATGGTTACTTTTTTCGTCACTCACCCTTTTGGCAATATCACGACGCCAGCGGGCTCGAGGCCAATGCTTAGCCACCTCATCGACACCTTTATAAGCATAGTTACGAGCAGAGCGGAAATCTTCCGCACACCCGGTAACAGTTAGCACCCTACCCGAACCTGTTAACAGATTCCCTTCATCGTCTGCTGAAATCGAAGCGGCAAAAACCTGGCTAGTCTGGTTACCATCAAACAGTTGCCTAGGCAACTGGCTGGGATCCACATCTTTCCCATATGGGTAAGACTCCGATGCCATTACAACCCCAACCGCGCAAGAGTCACTTGCTGCGGGGGATGCTAAATTCAAACTACTTTGATCAGAGACCAAGCCAACCTTTTCTAAAATGACCTCACCCCAATCAAGTTTGGAAGAAATCGCCATCACCTGGGCTTCTGGGTCACCTAGCCTTACATTAAATTCAACCACTTTTGGGCCAGCCTTAGTCCACATCAAACCCACGTATAGAAATCCAGTATATTCGATACCTCTGAGCTCAAGCTCTTTTAACAGGGGGTCAATAACCTTTCTCCTGACTTCAGCCTCAGCGTCCACAGGTAGCCAAGGAACTGGAGTATAGCAGCCCATCCCCCCGGTATTAGGACCCTGGTCTTGTTCTTCTAGTCGCTTAAAGTCAACTGCAAACCCTAGACTACGATGTTCCCCTGACCCTAAGCAGCAAAAATAAGAGCACTCTCGACCAATCATCAACTCTTCCACCACAACAGTTTCCGCAGCTTCAGAAAAGCTTCCATATAGCATGTCATAAGCTGCATCAAGCTGCCTTTGCTCAGAACAAACAAAAACTCCTTTACCAGCGGCGAGCCCACTAGCTTTCAGCACCACCCCACCAGTTTTATTAAAGCGCTCATTTGCATACGATTCACACTCGGCTCTCGATCTAGCAACATTATGGGAGGCCGTCGGAATACCTGCGGCATCTAGAACCTCTTTGCTGAAGGCTTTGGATGACTCTAAAAGAGCTGCACCTTTCTTTGGGCCAAAGCACCTGATACCACTGGAGCTAAATTCGTCAGCTATGCCTTCTGCAAGTGGACCTTCGGGCCCTACCACGACTACGTCGATCTGCTGCTGCATACAATACTGAACTATATCTGCGTGCGATGAAACAATGCCTTGATCGACAAACACAGCATCAGGTAAGTGATTCATTCCCGGATTGCCCGGCCATAGAAAAAGCTCAGTCACAACTTTAGATTGCATTAACTTCCAAGCAATCGCGTGCTCTCGGCCCCCTTTTCCAATTAGTAAAAACTTCAATTTATACCCTTCACCATGATCTACGCTAAATGAAGCAGCAAAACTATTTCCAATTCTGCATTACCGCATCGTAGCGTACAAATAACTGGTTTATCCTTTCAAAATAATTATGACTACTCCACTGACTGCTTCTAACCTTACCATTTGCTATACATTCCGAGCGAAACTGAGAATCCTCCAGCATTCTGTGGATAGCGCTAGCTAAGGCATGCTCATCAGTCGGAGGCACTACTACACCTGCATCTCCAACCTGATCTCGGATACCATCGAGATCAGATGTGATAACCGGACACCCAAGAGCAAAAGCCTCATAGATCGGTATATTGGTTGGCCCAAAAAACGTAGGCATCACTAGTGCCAAAGCCTGCCGGTAAAGCTGCTTTAGCTCCTCATCGGAAACAAAGCCAAGGTAGTGGAAGTGATCACTGACCCCAAGTAACTTTGCCTTTTCTAAAACTAAGGGGAGGTTTCCTTTATCAGAACCTGAGGTAATCAGAGCAATATTAACGCCTCTGGCTTTCAAAGATTTAATAGCTTTTAAAACCGTCACATGATTTTTGTGCGGCCAGAACTGAGCCGGATAAAAAATAAACTCCATATCGATGGAATACTTCTCTTTGATATTGCTGGTAGTAGGCTTATCGGGCTCCTCTTGAAGATTATGAATAAAAGGCGCTGAAATAACTTTGGCTGGATTTACCCGGTAGTAGTATTCGACGTCACGCTTTCCAGTTTCTGAATCCGCGACCACAGCAAAGGCGCGTTTTAGAGCATGCTTATAAAGCTTCTCTCTACGCTCCCAAACACCACCTAACCGAACTTCTGGAAATTCCGGCTGAATTCTATGCTGTAAATCCCACACCGTAAATAAAAAGGGGACTTCTATTCTACTAGCAAGAGCGGAGGGCCCCAAAAAGTACATTAAATCGATCTTATGCTTCTTTAATAGCCGATTGAAGTAATCTAGCCGGATGAAATACTTAAAATAGAACCCAGCGCAATGTCTTTCGAGTAAAGAAAAAAACCGCCCTAATATTTGGTAAATTTTACCCAAAAACCCTGAGCACAAATAGACAAACTTGAGATTGGGCAAGCGCTTTTCAAAGGCTATATTTGACGCGTTTGTAAAAAGTGTAACTTCAAAGTCTTTACTGTATTCATTAAGAGCATTAATTATAGCATATTCAATTTGGAAGCCACCGCCGTCACTAATTTGCTTATCAAATAAAACGCCAATTTTCATGACAACTTCTCTGCCACTATACAAGCATTCCAATTGTCTAGACCAGGCTGCTCATCACACGACTGCCATTTATAGTAATCTAAAACCTTAAATCCGGTCTGACTTAAAAAGTACTCCATCTCGGGAACAAACAGGTACCTCATCGGATGAGTTTCCTTAAGCGTCTCTACTTCACCGGTTTTTTTATCAGTAATAGTTATATCAAAGTTAACATCAACTACATTTTTATTGACGTGCATAACAGGAGTAGAGGTTCTAGAAATATATACTTCTTCATCTTCCATTTCCTTCACCCGAACTTCCGGCATATCAGACAAGACAGCTGGACCGTACCAAAAATCAAAAATAAACAACCCACGGTCTTCAAGGTGTCGATGGATATTTCTAAAGCAGGTATCCAGAGCGTCGTTAGAATTTAGATAACTAGCAACATGAAAAAGAGAGACTACAACATCAAATTTTTTTGACAGATCAAAATCGACAGCATCTCCAAGAAAGAACTCTATACCGTCTTTCGCGCTCGAGGCTCGACTGTTTGCAACCTTTATCATATCTTCGGCTCGATCAACTCCAGTCAGCTTGTAGCCTTTTTCCGCGAGCAAAAAATCATGGGTCCCAGTACCACAACCTACATCTAAAATACGATCGGAAACCAGTGATTGATGCTTTCGAATCAACTCATCAATATACTCTACCTCTGAAAAATAGTCCTTATCCCGATAAAGAAGGTTGTAATATTTCGAATACGCCTCAAAAACTCCCATTTATGCTCCAAGCTCCGCCTTAATGCTGTTACAAACCGTCATAACTTGCTCTTCAGTCAATGCAAGTCCACTTGGCACGTATAAACCATACTTATAGGCATGGTCAGTATTTGGGTAAGACCCGCCAGAAAATAACCCAAGGCTGCTGAGAGCTGGCTGATCATGCATGCCTCTAAAGAAAGGCCTGGTACCAATTCTTTGCTCTTTCAGCCTTAGCATCATCTCTTCAGCATTAATTCCGAGCTTGGGATCGAGCTCAATGCAATACATCCAAAATACCGAGCGCGCGTAGTCTTTAACCGGCTGAAACTTGATTCCTTCCATCGCCTCAAACTTAGTACGATAACACTCTGCCCACTTTCGTTTGATTTCAATATACTTTTCAATCTGCTCAACCTGGGCGAGACCGATCG
>JANQHA010000651.1 GCA_028282865.1 Oligoflexales bacterium | reverse complement strand
GCGTGATCAAAGCTAGCTGGTTTATCATCTACCAGACCAAGCTGTCCAAGCCGTCTAGAAGCAACTATTGGTCCTACGGCAAAAATATCAGCGACCTTTTCTACAGACTTGAACTTGTCAAATGCCTTTTGAACGAGAACCTGAGGCATCAGCAGAGCAGCTGCAAAATCATCTGCCTCCGTTTCCATCTGCTCTCGTTTATCCTCTCGACTATTCTGTAGCAACTCACCTGAATACCGCTTTACCGGTGAAATAATCTCCCTCAGGCCACTAGTGTTCCACTCACCTTTAACGACATGAGGTTGAACATGGAGCAGAAAATGTCCTAAGATGTGCGCTAATAAAAAATTCTTCTCTTCTGAAGATTTAATCGCCTCATTGATAAAGCAAACAACCTGAAAAGTGCCTTTTTCGTCTTTTACACATAAGATTGCGTCGTCCTCTAGCTGACCAACTTCCAGCTGGATTCCGACAGCCTCAACAAGGCTGGTATAATCTATCTTTGGCGCAGCAAATGCCTTTCCGGCATAATACTTCCGAACTAGCACCACCAATCGCTCAATATCTTTGCTGGCGACACAAGCCACAATCTCTGGAAAAATGGCGATCATTGCATGCTCCTTTTGCTTGGTTTACCAATATTATACCCCATTCTAACCTAGATAGAAAAAGCTGCGGATTTACCGCCGTACATATATGAGACCACTTTGGCGTTTCGACGGAAAAAAGAACCGGTTATAACTCACTGTTTCAACTCAAAAAATAGGTTTTCTTAACATTTTTGACGGCTTTTCCGATCGAAATAGTATCAAAAGCAAAAGGTATATTTTTGTAAAAAGTATAATTTACAAGTGATGGGAGGAAGCAATGGGACTTCCACTTTTTAGCGAGCGAAGGATGACAATCCGCAAAAGTTTGACCGGCCTTTTACCAGGTAGACTTCAAAATACTGATGGTCAAGACATAGAGTGTCGTCCAGTAAACGTGTCAAAGCACGGAATCGGGTTGATGAGCCATAGTCAAATCGAGGCACACACTACCCTAATATTGACAATACAAGATAAGACCATTGAGTTAAAAGTAGCTTGGGTCCAGCCGGGGTTTGGCAAGAGAGACCTATTCCGGTACGGCTTGGTTGCTACCGATCATAATGTAGATATCGAACAACTATTCTTAGAAAGCGGTTGCTTGAAATAAGCATACAAATCTGTAAGCACTACTAGACAGTGCTTACAGCAAGTCGTGTCGACATTACAAAGTCAGATTCGATCCGTACTTCATGCACCTTCATTGAAGTGTAAAAAACTGATATCGACTTACAACAACAACATTACCGTTAAAATCCTTACTAATAATTCTCCAAAAAAAAATCATCATCATCATTAATTCGTTGAAAAAAAATTGAAAATTTGAAAACATTTAGGTACAAATAATAATAACAATTAACAAAGCAGTTTACTTAAGGTCACAATTAGGCCTCTAATTACTGCGCATGTAAGAAAAAGAAAAGCATGACTGTTCTTAGAAAGATTTACGAAAATAATACTCATCATTGTGATGGGTTTTATTTATTTATTATTGTCTCTAACTAAAGGAGGGGTAACCCGTGGCAGAAACCACTAAGAAGAAGGCTACTCGTAAAAAAGCCACCAAACGTAAGGCAGCTACCAAGAAAAAGGCAGCTAAGAAGAAGGCAACTAAGCGCAAGGCAACTAAGCGCAAAGCTGCAAAAACCACAAAGCGTAAAGCTACGCGAAAGAAGGCAACCAAAAAGGCTGCAACTAAAAAGAAGGCTACGCGTAAAAAGGCTACTAAGAAAAAAGCAGCTAAGAAGAAGGCTACGCGTAAAAAGGCCACTAAGAAAAAAGCAGCTAAGAAGAAGGCTACTCGTAAAAAAGCTACTAAGAAAAAGGCAGCTAAGAAGAAGACTACTAAGCGTAAGGCTACTCGCAAGAAAGCAGCTACGCGAGCTAAGAAGAAGTAAGTTAGTACCTTCTGAAGCGCTTCAAAAGTTACTACGAGGCTTTAAACCTGGGGAGGTTATCTTCCCAGGTTTTTTTATTCTGAGCTTTCAGTTATTAGACTTGAGCTGACAAATTGGTAATCAAGGTTTACAGTGGCACTACTCTCTCGTCCCAGCCCGAAGATCGTCGTGGATCTGCCACAATTTTGATAGGTCTAAAAAGATAGGTTATTCCAATTAGGAGACGGTGGTCTGGCCACTCCTTATTTATAGACGCTCTCTAGGTTCGATCATACTACTGGCAAACGCTACTGCCATGGGTCTAAAACGTAACTAAAATCCTGAGGTTGGGTAGCGCAGTAATTTCCTGAAACATTGGGTTGATTATAGTTTAGGACACAAACTATATCACCGGCAGTATTCTTAGCATGGCTAAACTCTTGCTTCTGGTATTTGCAGTACTTGTCCTTGTAAGTCATGACACACACCTTCTTTTTACTACCACTCTCTGCAACTACGTAAGTATGGCGAGGCGAAGCTCGTAAAGCACATAAATCAAACCCATCACTATGGATATAGCTTCTCACACAAATCCGCGGATCCGCCCTGAGATCTGAAATCGACGCAAACACCGAGATAACTATGAATATACACTTGACCATAAGACCCCTCAGGACTCTAAGTTAAACATGTACCATATAATAAACTAATATCCCGGTAATAGAAACATATGCCCATATGGGAAGAGTTCGTTTTGCCCACCAACGATGCTGCGGCCACTGCCCTTTTATCGCTCGAAAAACTGTGATACCGACTAAAAAAGGAGTTACAGCAGCTAAAATGATATGTGAGACAAGAATAAAATAGTAAGTTATTCGCCAATCACCCTGATAATAGACCGGATCGGCAGTCAAGTGATAAACAATATAGCAACCTAAAAACACCGCTGAACTAAGCAAAGCTATCACCATACAAAGTCGATGGGTATTTTTCAGATTCATACGGATCGCGACCAGTCCTAAAAGCATCCAAGCTAAGGCCAGTCCATTAAAACATGCTTCTATAAACGGTAAATCCATAATACATCCTTTCCACCCGCCATAGCCTCGTGAACCTAGCGAAGACTACCACGTATATTTCCAAGCTCTTTGCTTAGCATCATCATAGACATGCCAAGCAACTTACCTCTTACTCTATAACGTATTTGGCCATCTTCATCTAGCAATATGGTCGATGGTAAAAACTCGACCCCTAACTTCGACGAAATGACACCGTTAGAATCGAGTAGATTTAAGAAGTTCTTCTTATCTAGCTTGCCAGACTCAGTAACGTTTTGCCGACTATCAGAGGTTACGATACCAACAAAATCTACTCCCCGCCACTCCGGGTCATCTATCATACCTTGGAGGTTAATGACATCCGCATCGCAAACGCTGCACCAACTCGCCCAGAAATAAAGAATTCGAATACGCTTACTTAAGTCTGAGTAGGAAATATTGGATACGCCTTCAGGAAGGATATTGTTAGGGTCGCTTAAAACCGGTAATACGAAATCGACTTTAGGGTCATGTCTAGTATCCGTATTAAAATAAAAATGAACGCCGAAATATAGAGCTAAAATAGTAGCAACGATCGATGTATTTAAAAAAAAACTCTACTTGTCCTGGGTGCCAAATTCATTCTTTCCCCGTCGCCAGACATAGAAGACGACGCTACCAATAGCTATCAATGGTACGAAGGTTAATATACCGGTAGTCAAAATAAATGCCCACCTTGCTGGATCCTCACCAAAGCCACATACCGAACAACCAAGAGCGGTATCGGTAAACAAAATAAAAGGCAAAAGGTACGATAAGATATGCGCGGCCGCAGTCAAAACACGACTCCCTAAACTATTAGAAATAAACTAGCCCATATATAATCGGCCATATTCCAACAACAAACCCCCAGAACAGCTGCATAGCCCGAAATTCCGAAACTGAGATATTGTTCCTTTTCAAATGAAAAAGGACAAATGCCATAGCTATCACAGCTGCAGCAGCATGAATTGCATGTGATCCGATGACTAAGTAAAAGCAAGCCGAAAAAACACCTGCTTTCATCGTCATGCCACCAGCCATAAGCTGAAG
>JANQHA010000625.1 GCA_028282865.1 Oligoflexales bacterium | reverse complement strand
ATTTTCCTGATGGTAGCCCAGGCTCCTGCATAAGTTCGCTTGAATCGACTCCTCCGCCTATTGATCCATGTAGTTAGTGCCGGAATGACTTAACAACTATCAAGAATACTAGGACTAAGTGGGCATTCTATTGCCTAAGCGATGTTTCCATCTCCTATGATGCCCCATGCAGAAACGATCACCGCCGTTCGATGTAAATGTCGCGTTCTAATTAAATCCTTAGCCCCAACACGCCAGATAATTTTACGATATCATTATTTTTAACTTTATACGGAGTTGCTATTCTAATTGCATTGCCTATACAGATTGAGCCACGTCGTATCTTTTGAAGTACCAAACTTTAAGCCGTGAGCTGACCCTCGTTTGATCTTTTTCGGTGACGGCTTTACTTGACTTGGTGTATCGCTGCCTATTGCTGTAGGTGCTAAAACAAATTCATCAGCAACTACCCAAGGGAAACTTGGGTTAGTCTTATTTTGCTCAGATGGGGTTTGGAAAGGTGGAAGTTTGTCTAAAGCAACAGACTGAGCACCCCACGAGTGTCCGACTAATTCCTTTTTTCCGTTAGCCGATAATATTCTTAGACTCAAACTTAGATATGCATTGCTGTTTGTTATAGCGAATTTATTTCGTTCTATAGCGTCGGTTACGTCTGCCACGACTTCCTTATTCTTTTGATATACTACTTTACTGAGGCCAGGTTTTCCTTCTGTTTTTAGGGTGCCACCGCTACTCATGTTCCATTTAAGGGTCATACCTTTATAAGAGTCTAGCCTTCGTTCCCTCTCCTGAATCTCTAGGGTTGCGAGATTTTCTCGACTAGATATAAAAACAGGTTTAATGCGTCTCCATGCCTGTAACTCAGCTTTAAACTCTTTAAAATTTGATCCAGAAATGGCCACGTAATAGCGGCACTCTGCTTCAGAATTAGTTTTTATACCTGAACCAACATCTCTGGTGCGGCACCCTAGAAGTAAAAAAATAAAAAAGACAGTATATTTAAGATTCATACGGTAAATTCCTCTCACGTTCAAATTTTTCCAAACTTCATCGCTGACATGTTTCTGCATCACTTAATGATAGCAAGTTTGCTCCCAATCTGCACTACTGCGAACTTCTTTAGGGTTTGAGCTTATGATGGGCTATAACCCAAACGTAGCGCAGCACCAACAAATGACAAGGTGCAAACCTCTTGAAGAGCTCACCCTATTTGTGCTATTCTGGAGTTGAACTCCAGATTAACACGGATTCATATAAATGACTGAAATTAAAAGAGAATTACTGGAGCAGCTCAAGCTAGATTCGGAAAATTACCGTGTGGTAACCCTTTTAGGCCCTCGGCAAGCGGGTAAAACGACGTTGGCAAAAATGCTGTTTCCTAACTACTCTTATGTCTCTCTCGAAGATATCGCGGCTCGAGAGCTAGCAATCAATGACCCTAAAACCTTTCTGAAGCGGTATCCGTCTCCGGCAATTTACGATGAAATCCAGCGTGTTCCTGAGTTGCTGTCTGCGGTTCAGGTTGAAGTAGATAAATACCCAGACCGCAAAGGGCAATATATCTTGACTGGGAGTCATCAGCCTCTCCTTCGTGAGCAAGTAGCACAGACTCTGGCTGGTAGGACAAGTATCCTGATCTTATATCCACTAAGTCTCACGGAGCTCTGTGCCCATGATAAAAAATATGCAAACGTAGCAGCTGCCGAATGGATCTATCATGGCTTTCACCCAGAAATTTATCGAGCAAAGCTAAATCCTACCAGAACCTATCAAGCGTACACTCAAACATATGTTGAGAGAGATGTGAGGCAATTAATCGAAGTAAAAGATCAAACACGTTTTGAAAGATTTTTAAAATTACTCGCTGGCAGGGTGGGGCAGCTTCTCAATATGGACTCCTTGGCTAATGATGTCGGGGTTTCTTCGAAAACGATTGCTCAATGGATTTCTGTTCTTGAGTCTTCTTTTATTATATACCGCGTCGCACCTTACTTTGAAAATTTTGGTAAGAGGCTCGTTAAAACGCCCAAGGTTTATTTTGTTGATGTAGGGCTCGCTTGCTACTTATTAAATATTGAGTCTTCAAACCAAGTAGAAAGAGATCCTCTATTCGGATCGCTTTTTGAAAACCTTGTAGTCAGTGAACTGATGAAATTTCGCTTGAATCGTGCAAAATCTCCTGAGCTCTACTTTTACCGTGACAGTCACGGTAAAGAGGTAGATGTCTTGGCTAAGATTGGCAGACAGTTGTTACCTATTGAAATAAAAACCTCGGCCACTTTTAGAAAAGAGTTAGTCCAGTCTCTTACCTTTTTTACTAAATCAGTTTTGAAGGATGCCGTTCCAGCTGCACTGATTTACCAAGGGCAAAGTGCTCCACTAGCTAACACAATTACTGGCTGGAATTTTATCGAAGCTGCGAAAGCAATAGAAACTATTCCAGAGATTTAAGACAAATCTGAGACCTCCTTTTGTATTTGAGGTTTTTACTTTAGTTTGATTAGACTGGCGCGACTTTGTTAATTTTGCCATTATTTCTTTTTTGACAAATTTTGGTCTTTATATGGCAACTACAGGAATAGGTAGACGTTGGAGGTACTTAACTCTTATTTTTATGAGTTCATCGATCTTGATGTTAATATTTGCTTCTCTCGGACATGGGCTCATTAATATTTTGGGCGCATGTTTTATTGTGATGGTTATTCGAAATCTATTTGTTAATGAGGAAGAAATTGACTGTTTTATGGCCACCAAATCTCCGTGACGAGGCATGTGAAGAAATATATCGTTATGTTGATAAACATGTTAAAAGGCTTCCAAGAAGGAGTGATGGTAGTTTTGATGAATCTAGTAGCATAATGAGAAAGTTTAAGATTTTCTTATCCGGTACGCCTATGATTTGATCTGAAATCTTTTTACTTGAACCCAATTACTTTAGATTAGCTATGTAATCTAACAGAAGCTTCCTCTCGGTATCTCTCAGTTCCATAGCTGGACTATCTTGTGGAGGCATTGTTTTGTCTGAAAGCCGTTTTTTAAGAACATCTTTATGTTTGCCGAACTCTGCTTCATCCACTAAGTACCAATTGTTTTGCTCGACTGTAGTGAAGGCTCCACCGGCTGTGTTGTGGTGACAGTCGGCACCTGCACAACTATCTACTAAAATAGTTTTAACTTTTTCCCATTTAACTTGGCTTGAGGCATTTTCATTCTTTTTCTTTTTGAAATAAACGACCCTGCTGCTTTTATAGACCGACGCGCCGTCAGCGTCTCCAGCTATAATCGTGTATTTAGCACCTGGAGTTAATGCCACGGAAGATGAAGTTTCAAATAGTTGTCTATTTTTGTTAGGTGCTGCTTTTTTGCTGGGTGCCATTGCATGACAGTTGTTTCCATCATCTACTTCTTGGCAGAAATTTAGGCTAGCTATTTTCACCTTTGTCCCTGCGAACTTCTCAACCTCTTTTTCGGTTGAAAACTCAATTAGGTACCGTCCTTTTTTTGTCGGGTCCTCTTTTACAATGTGAATAGAGACTTCTTTGCTAGTAGCATCTACCTTGCTGGTAGGCTCAGAGGAGACATTCGAATTTGACTTTACTGGAACGCATTGAGTTATCAAGAAGGCCAAGGCTATCATTGAGCTGGCGATACTAAACATCAGGTTCAATTTTCTCACAACATTTCCTCCACCGGACAGGGGTATGGCGATGGTTCTTTATCGGTATATTGAAGGAAAAACTTTAGCTAAAAGGGTAAATAGCTAAAAAAATTTATCATCCTAGGAGGTTGGAAGCTTAAAATAAGCCGGTTTTTGGAATGAGTTCTTTTCCACTGTTCCAATCGACACGGTAACCCAGTTGGGTCTCTACCCAGGTGAGGTAAAGCCTCTCAATATGGTTAAAAACGGCATTTTTACGCCTGGTATGAAGCTGGTGGCCATCGATCTTGCTCACCGGGATGAGGCCACGGATGGTCGAGCAAATAAAGGCCTCGTCAAACCTTGCAATCTCACTACGATCGACGATGCGCTCGGTTACTGGAATCTGAGCATTATTTAGTAGCGTGATAATTGTATTACGTGTGATACCTTCCAAAATTCCACTTTGAAGTGGAGGGGTTGCGATCTCGACTAAATCCCCTTCGCGGCCAATTAGAAAGATGTTGGCTGTAGAGGCCTCGGCTATTTCATCTGACGAATTGCTCCAGAGGATATCGTCAAACCCTTCGTCTCGAGCTTGTTTCATCGCCAAGATGCTACGAAGGTAGTTTCCTGTTTTTGCAGTCGCACCTCGTTTCGTATAGAGCAGCTGCCGCAGCTTCAAACTAACCCCATCTTGGTAAATAGTCGGTGCTTCCATTTTAGCTGGAAGCACGTAAATAACTTTGTTGGGTTTGGTTTGATCTGCAGCCAATCCAAAGCCACTGCCTCGGGTGATCACGACCCGGATATACTTTTTATCGCACTCAAATTGCTCGACTAATGAATTGATTTCGAAGCTGAGATCCTGATCGGTCCATGGTAGCTCAATATAAAGCTCTTCTGCAGAGTGCCTGAGTCGTTTAAGATGCTTATCAAGGTCTAACAGCCGTTTTCTAAAACCCACAATGACTTCGAAGACATTATCTGCGAATAGGAAACCACGGTCATCGGCTGGTATGCAGGCCTTTTCGAAAGATGAGATTTGGCCATTGACCGAGACTATTCCAGAATTCATAAAAACCTTGCGAATAATAATAATAATATGTTAGAAATCGACCGCTTTTTAATAATAAATTTATTTTCGGGCGGCATCCATGGAACAAGACATAACCTCTTCGGCTGAGAAAGTCCATCTAATCTCACTTGGTTGTGCGCGTAATCGGGCTGACTCCGAGGTTATGCTCGGTGGAGTTTTAGCGAAAGGCTGGGAGATCACTCCGGATATTGAAGAAGCCGGGGTGATTGTTGTAAATACCTGCGGTTTTATCGGACCTGCCAAACAGGAGTCCATCGATACTATTCTAAACGCGGCGGCCTATAAAAAAACAAACCCTACCATGCGTCTGGTTGTTAGTGGCTGTTTGACCCAGCGCTATAAATCTCAGTTAGCCAAAGGGCTACCTGAGGTTGACTATTTTATCGGAACCGATGAGTTTCCGAAGCTGCCAAGTATTCTTTCTGAGCATTCGACTGAGAAGAAGGTTTACGCGAATCGTACCAATTACCTATACGATGGTGAACTTCCGAAACTTAATACTTTGTCTAAGTCATCGGCTTATGTGAAAGTGGCCGAGGGCTGTCAGCATAATTGCGCCTTTTGTATTATTCCAGCTATTAGGGGACCGCTGCGCTCGCGGCCGATACCAAGTGTAGTCAGGGAAGTTGAAAATCTGGTGGCTGACGGTGTGCTTGAAATCAACTTGATCGCCCAAGACCTAGCCGCTTACGGAAGAGACCAGAGCTCGGGTGAGAACCTGCTTACGTTGCTAAAGGCTTTGGTCGCTATAGATGGATTACGCTGGATTCGTTTGCTCTATGTCTACCCCGAACACATCGACGATGAATTTTTAGAGTTTTTTGCTAATGAGCAAAAAATTGTCAAATACTTAGATGTCCCGGTGCAACACGCCTCAGATCGCATCCTGAAGAAAATGAACCGCAACCTTTCGCGTAAGGAACTAACCACCGTCTTTGCAAAGTTGCGGGAGCGAGTTCCTGGAATTGCTATTCGTACCAGTGTGATGGTAGGCTTTCCTGGTGAAACTGATGATGACTTTGAACAGTTGTATGATTTTGTCGCTGAGCAATGCTTTGATCATTTAGGCTGCTTTTCATATTCGCAAGAAGAGGGGACCGTTGCTGGTCGGATGCCAGATCAAGTCCCAGAAGATGTTAAGAGCCTGCGCCTTGAAAAAATTATGTCCTTGCAGCAGCAAATCTCGCGAGACCTTTTGGAGCGGAAAGTCGGCTCGACTGTTGACGTTTTGATCGAAGGTCCTAGTGAGGAGTCAGATTTATTATTTAAAGGCCGGTTGCCTACCCAGGCTCCAGAGGTGGATGGTTTCGTTTACTTAAACGATGGTCCAGTTGAGGCTCATACGCTAAAACAAGTGAAAATCACTGAAGCCCATGATTACGATCTCATAGGCACGGTTCTAGAACCGCATTAAGGTCCATGCGCCCTCAATTTGGCTCAAAGAGTGCTTTTTAGGGTTAATGGTTGGTCTGATAACCACTGTTCCTGTTTCCGCACTACTAGCGTCGGCTAGCAAGGTTGAGTGCATCGGATTACTTTGTTCCGAAGCGACCATTGGGGAAAATACCATGTAGCTGCCTAGGACACTGCCACCGATAAAGCCTAGAGAGGCTCCAATTGCTACAAATTGTAGGTGCTCCTGCGGATCTTCGAAAAAGCTAAGAGATGCCGCGCCAAGAGCTGCGCCAAAAGCGGTAGCGTAGCCAGCGGTAATAAAAATATCTTGAAACCGTTCTTCGGATGATTGCGCATTAGCAGATTGTCCAATAGTGCAGCAAAAGACTGCGGCTGCTATAAACAGAGGTCTTATTTTTGACATGATATTTCTCCAGCATTTTGTTGATTTATTTAAGGATTATAGCCTCTAATTGGTTTTGATTGCAATAAAATCTCTTCTAAATAGTGCTTGCTGTCATTGTGGCTTAAATATAAAATCATTTTTTATTGACAAAGACTTTTTGTTAGCATATCAAGCAATAGCTTACTTAATTATTCAGGTGGTTTGTTCATATAGTCATGGCGTTCACGTCGACCATCTAACCCTCTAGATATTTTATTAATTCCCAATGAGTGGTTTAATTCTATTTTATCTCTATAACTTTTTAGGACAAAACTAATGGCAGAAGCAAAGAAGAAACGGTCTCCTGCGAAGAGCAGTGGAGTAGCAAAAAAAGGTGATGTGGCTGAAACGGGATCGGGGCCAACGACTGACGACACCCAACTAAACCTCAAAGAGCTAAAACATATAAAAATTGGAGACCTTAACCGGATGGCCCGCGAATACGGGATCGAAGGTTCTAGTAGTATGCGTAAGCAGGAGCTTATTTTTTCCATGCTTCAGGCTCACTCCGAGAAAGGTGGAGTGATTTACGGTGAGGGTGTCTTAGAGACTCTTCCTGATGGGTTCGGTTTCCTTAGGGCGCCTGACTATAACTATCTGCCGGGTCCTGATGATATTTATGTATCTCCGTCGCAGATCCGTCGTTTTAGCTTGCGCACAGGGGACACGGTTTCAGGCCAGATTAGACCACCGAAAGATAGTGAGCGTTATTTTGCCTTACTTAAGGTTGAAAATGTTAATGGTGTGCCGCCAGATCCGGGTTTTGAAAAGATCCTATTTGACAACCTGACTCCACTTTATCCTATGGAAAAGTTCAAGATGGAGTTTCAACCTAAGAACTACTCTACTCGTATTGTCGATATTTTAGTTCCTATTGGTATGGGCCAACGGTCGCTTATTGTAGCCCCGCCAAGAACTGGTAAGACGGTTTTGATGCAGAATATTGCTAATGCAATTTCGACCAATCATCCCGATGTCGACTTAATTGTGCTTTTGATCGACGAACGACCAGAGGAAGTAACCGATATGCAACGATCGGTGCGTGGTGAAGTTATCAGTTCGACATTTGACGAACCGGCGCAGCGGCACGTTCAGGTTGCTGAAATGGTGATTGAAAAAGCGAAGCGGCTGGTTGAGCATAAACACGATGTGGTGATTCTTTTGGATTCGATCACGCGGTTGGCTCGAGCGTATAACTCCGTGGTCCCTCCGTCCGGCAAGATTCTTTCCGGTGGTGTTGACTCTAATGCATTGCATAAGCCAAAAAGGTTTTTTGGTGCAGCTCGTAATATTGAAGAGGGTGGCTCTCTTACGATTATCGCCACGGCATTGGTTGATACTGGTTCTCGTATGGACGAAGTGATCTTTGAAGAGTTTAAAGGTACGGGTAATATGGAGCTTCACCTAGACCGTAAGTTAGTAGAAAAACGGGTTTTCCCAGCGCTTGATATCAATAAGTCAGCGACTCGTAAGGAAGAGCTGTTGCTGCCTAAAGATCTCCTTAACCGTATGTGGATATTAAGGAAGCTACTTCAGCCACTTAGCACTATTGATGCTATGGATTTCTTGTTAAATCGTATGGAAAAAACGGAGACAAATGCTGAATTCATTCAGTCTATGAATGGTTAGTTGGTTTTTATTTTAGAAGCAGTATAGACTTGTGGTGAGTCTTGCTGCTTTTTTTTTGATTGGTGCAGTTCAGGGATTAAGGGGATGTTTGATAAACTAGAGTCTGTTGTTGAAAAGTTTAAAGATATCGAGCACTCGCTTATGCGCGAAGGTTTGGATGGTAAAGAACTTACTCGTTTGACTATGGAGCGTGCTTCGATTGAGCCTGTGGTGACTGCTTATCAACAATATAAGAAAATTAAAGATGGAATCTCTGATGCTCGTGAGATGCTGGAAGGAGATGATCCTGAAATGCAGGAAATAGCCCGAGAAGAGGTAGAAACTCTCACTAAGCAACTTTCCGAGATTGAGTCTGAACTCAGAGTCCTTATGCTGCCGACGGACCCTAACGATCAGAAGAATGTTATTCTTGAAATCCGAGCCGGTACTGGCGGCGACGAAGCGGCGCTGTTTGCCGCAGACCTATTTAGGATGTATTCCCGTTATGCTGAAAAGCTCGGCTGGCGGATAGAAACTATGAGCATGACCGAGGGGACCCAAGGTGGCTACAAAGAGGTCGTTGCAATGGTGGTTGGTGATCGTGTTTTTAGCCGATTGAAGTTCGAAGCGGGAACCCATAGAGTACAGAGGGTTCCCACTACCGAGACTCAAGGGCGTATTCATACCAGCGCGTGCACTGTAGCGGTGCTACCAGAAGCGGAAGATGTCGATATTGAAATCGACCCCAAGGACCTTGAAATCTCATTATGCCGCGCATCTGGAGCCGGTGGTCAGCATGTCAACACAACTGACTCAGCCGTTCGGATGGTACACATTCCAACTGGCGTCGTAGTAGAGTGTCAAGATGAGCGCTCGCAGCATAAGAATAAAGCTAAAGCTCTTAAGGTTTTAAAAGCTAGGGTTTTGGAAAAGGCTCAGCGTGAGCAGGCTGACGCTATCAGCGCTGACAGAAAGAATCAGGTGGGATCAGGCGATAGAAGCGAGCGTATCCGTACCTATAACTTCCCCCAAGGCAGATTAACGGATCATAGAATTAACCTTACTTTATATCAGCTAGAAGAGGTGATGGCTGGTGGAGTCGGTGAGGTTATTGATGCATTGGTGACTGATCATCAAGCAACCCTGCTTAAGCAAGAGTTTGGAGATCAGATTTGACTAATGTAACTTCTGAGCCAACTTCGACACAAAAAACCTGGACAATTCGGTCATTGCTACAGGCTACAACTCAATACCTTAAGGGACGAGGCTCACCATCTGCCCGGTTAGATGCGGAGCTTATGCTTGCTCAAGTACTTAGCTATAAGCGGGTTCAGCTCTATACTGAGATGGATAAACCACTTTCGGCGGGCGAGCGTGGTCAATATCGTGATATGGTTAGACGCCGCGGATTGGGTGAGCCGGTTGCCTATATTGTTGGAACGCGAGCTTTTTGGAAGTATGATTTTGAAGTTAATAAACATGTCTTAATTCCCCGTCCTGACACAGAGCTGATTATCGAAGAAGTCATAGAGGACTGCACAAAAAACTCTTGGCTTCCGCAGCGCATTTTGGATGTAGGCAGTGGAAGTGGTTGTCTAGCTATTAGCCTGGCGAATGAATTTAAAGAGTCTTCTGTAGTTGGTTGGGACATTTCGCCAGAAGCTATCGAAGTCTCTGAGAGAAATGGTAATAAGCTTGGGGTTAGTAATGTGTCTTTTGAACGTGTCGATGCCCTTGATGATTATAGTTGGGTGTCGGAGAGGCGTTTTGATCTGGTCGTAGCCAATCCACCATATATAGCCCATTCGGAGCAGGAGTCCTTGGATCGATCAGTCGTTAACTTTGAGCCCCATACGGCTTTATTTGCGAAAGAGGACGGACTGGCTTTCTACCGAAAGTTAGCTCAATATGCAAAAAATATTTTAAGTGATAACAGTCCAATATTTCTTGAGGTTGGCCTGGGTCAGGCACCGAAGGTTATCCAATTATTTGAAGAGTATGGGTGGACTCTGTCTAAACTATGTCTAGACCTATCAGGTATTGAAAGAGTCTTGGTGTTTCGTTCCGGTGGAGTGATGCAGTGACCACCGACACTTCAAGAAGTGCTGTTAGAACCTTTATTCTGTTAACAGCGAGTACTGTGCTAGTCACGGGGCTGCTGCTATTCTACAAATCGTTAATGCTAGTTTTTGCCATAGCGGCTGCTTTTACTTACATACTGCTTCCAGTAATTGACCTAATCCAAATCAAGTTACGAATGAATCGCATCTTGGTTGTGTTGCTAGTAATTCACCTTGTAATTGCCATGATAGTTTTGGGGGTAGTAGGGCTCGTTCCTATTATTAAAACTGAATTAGTAGCAATCGCAGATATGGTTCCAGATCTGAAGCGATACATTATTTTCACCTGGCTTCCTTGGATCAAAAGCTTTTTTGCGCGTTTTGAGGTGATCGGTTTACTTCCTTTTGATCGATTGTCGCATGAGTTTTTAGCCTCTCAGGTGGCTAGTCCTTCCAATGCTATTAGAAATCTCTTAAATCAAACCCCAAACCTATTTGGCGGTGTCATTAATGTCGTATTAATTCCTTTTTTATGTTTCTTTCTGCTGAAAGATATTTCTTTGATTAGGACTTTTATTCGTTCGCTGGTTCCCAGTGACCTCTACCCCAATCTTAAAAAAGCACTGACCGAAGTAGATGAAATCTTGCGCGCTGTGCTCGTGCGTCAGCTTATGGTTGCTTTGATATTAGGTTGTTTGTACATGGCGGGGCTCAGCGTCGTCGGGATTAAATATAGTATTGCTATTGGTGCAATTGCTGGAATCTGTCGAGTTATTCCCTATCTTGATGTTGTTGTTGGTGTGGCGTTAAGTATGACAGTTATTGTTACCGATCCTGACGCGGCTTCAATCGCCCCACTTCTTGGGGTGGCCGTGGTTTTTGTTGTTGTTCAAAGTATCGACGGGATGTTTATCACCCCTCGGGTCATTGGAAAAAAAGTTGGTCTTCACCCGTTTGTTGTGATTGCATCTATCTTTGCTTTTAGTGATTGGCTAGGTTTTTTGGGGGTATTATTAGCTATTCCTACAGTAGCTATTTTTAAAATATTCTTTGTTCATGTTTTAAATGCATACCGAAGTTCAAGGTTTTACCTTAATCGGTGGCCTTGACAATGATTTTGACCTGGTCGTTCCAGCCAAGGTTTTTAATAAATATTTGATTATCTGTTCTGGTATAGTCTTCTGTTATAATATCATTTACGAGCACTGACCATGAAACTTTATCTCCAAGACCTTTTGCTTCCTCTATGACAAACTCTTTTTGGATTTCCAGAAGGTATTTGTACTCCACTCTTACTCTATCATCTTCAATGACGTCGCATAGTATTTTTAGCTGCCCATCTACTATATCCAAATGGTACTCATTACATGGTTGTTCACCGACCGATATCTGTAGTGTTTCAATTAATGGTGAGTTTGGTAAAGGGATAATTTTATCTCGTTGATTTGCATCTTGGTAAGAGATTAGCAGCTCTCTTTTATCGAGAAAGTCAGACTTTGATATGTGGAGAGTATCTTCGGTAAGTGAGTAAGATACTGGTTTCAATGTATTTAAATCAACTACCCTGAAGTTGTACGGGTTATTAGTTAGCGTCTTGAATGGATACGCTAAGATGTCTTCAATAGTCAGGGAGGTAAAAATGATCAGGCTGCCTTCTGGAGGCGGGTCTTGAAATTCTACGTAGCCTGATTGGGTATCGTATGTGAATTCGCTGGAGTTTAGGTTGTTGATTGTTACGCTAACTTCATCGCGATTGGCTCCTAAATAAAACTTAGATTCTAAGGTTGAATTCTTCTTATATTCGACTTTAATCAGCGAAGCCTCAGGAGGTGAGCTGTTGAAGGAAATAGTTTTATTTCCTGGTTCTATTTTGTATTGATCACTTGGAATTTTTTCGTCATTAATTGACACCTGTAGCTCTTTTAGCAATGGAGTCTCAGAAAGTGGAAATTCGCTAAGAATATCTGTTGAGTTAACGGTATATTTAATGGATATCGTGCTACCAAGTGGCGGCGCCGGGTCAAATTCTATGGTTTTATTTGATATTGAATACCCTGAAGTCAGTAGTTTATTGTTGAGATAGACCTCTACACTACCGACGTCGGGAATATTTTGTAAGGTATAGTCTCGTTGAATCGATCGAGAAATATCCTCGGAGATTTGCTCAAGAGTTTCCGTGTAGTTGGTTTGACAAATCGACCCCCAATGACCTCCCGTTGCATCTATCGCTCTTGCGTAGGAAGGTGCGGGGCTTTCAGCTGTGCGACACTCACGGTTTGATAGGCTTGGATGCCAGATAATACCATATACTCTAGCTTGGTCTTTATTTGGTCGGATCGACTTCATATAATCAGTGAGGTAAGTATGGGACGCATGAGCTTCATTTCTGCAGTCTTCTGAGTCTTTACTGCAGTTGTCCTCATCACTGACAATGAGCACCGCTAAATTAGAGTCCTTTCTAAGCCAGCTTTGGCTACGGCACTCGCCCTTTAGTGCTTCTACAGCTCTTAAAAAACCCATTTCATAGCCAGATCCCTCAATACCTGCTTGAACTCCTTGGCTGAACCTTTCAGCTATATTTGCTTCGCCTGCCGAGATCACTTCTCGAAGGCAAGGGTCGTTGGTATCTGTGGTCACGATTCCAATCCTCCACTTGGTATCTTCAATATATCTAAGAAG
>JANQHA010000549.1 GCA_028282865.1 Oligoflexales bacterium | reverse complement strand
AAGAGATGATGAAGCGTGAAATTGAAATTTCGGAATCTAGGATCAATATCGGGTTGAAATGGTTGCCTACATGGGGGGACATGAGTATGAAGCAGTATTTTGAACGCTTAGGACGCACATATCTGCTTTATTTACGGGCTCGGAATGGTTTGTCTTTTTTGAACAACGAGCAAGATTTTAAAGATGTTTCTAGCTCCAGGTATTTATTAAAATCTACCATAAAAGAGTATCGCAGGTCTATTGCTATAGTTGAGGAGAAGCATACAAGCATGATAGAATGCATTTCATCTGAGTCTAATTTGCTCATAAATTGCCCTATCGATGAATTAGATATGGCCTTAAAGGCGTACAGACCAATACAGATTCAGCTGCTAAAAAAAATCGATTCAAATGCTGAAGAAATTGTTGGTCTTTAACTTCCAGTTTATAGTGAAAAAATAATTGCTTCTCAATAGGCCACTCTAAAGCCCAGCTCATTCCAGTTGTCTAAGATGTAATTAAGTATAGATATATAGTTACCTTTACCTCTTATTACGGGGACACCTTTTATAATAGATAACTTTGGTGTATAGCCAAAAGAACATGTATCGAAATCATTTAAATGTTCTATGTAATTGAATTCAAGGCTCCTCTTGCTAGTTTTGGCTAGGGGGGGTGCTAAATGGGGGACTCGTTGATTGTTAGATTGATAAGTTGGTATAGCATACCCAGCGTAGTGTTGCTGAAAAATACAGGACGATAGGTTCGTTGAACAAATCATGCGAGCCCTATTCATAAGCGGATCGACGCTGTCTTCAATTTGCTTATTTTTAGTTTCTTTTTTAATTTTTCTTGAAAAATTATAGATATATCGCCACCGAGCCAATACTGCCTGATGACTTAGCAGACCTTCTATCTCGCACTGTTTACCGACGGATGGTTGCTGGTTTAGCCGGTCGCTCAAGGCGGGATCAGAGACTATTAAGACGAATAAGCAGATACAAGATAATCTAATAGTTGCGATCATTGACTCCTCGATGGAAGGCCTACTGCCTGAAACTGTCTCTAGAAAGTATTCTTATCGGTTTGAATGAGCTTTTTTGCGTAACGGAAGCTTCTAAGTGGATTTCTTGCCAGAATTTGGTCTGCGAGTTCTTGATCTACTCGATACAGAATTTGAAATAACTCTACCTGATTTGCTTCAACAATTTTCATTAGGGCTTCATCGCTATGCTCTGATTTTACTTCTGATAGAGCAAGCTTTCCAAGTTTTTGGGCTATTTCGACCTTTTGGGTTTCGGTAGCGAATGTAAAAAGACGATCAAACTCTCTTAGCGCTTTCATAGACTCATTTCGGGCTTTATACGAAAATTCGTTCGTTTTCTGTGCGGCTATAAATTTATTGATATTTTTTTCCAACTCTTCAACTCGCTTTATCGGTGCTAAGTTCTTTCGGTTTATTACTTCATTTTTGTTTGAAGGGCTTTTAGAATTAACCTGCTTAGTATTTGGACGATTATCTGCAGTCTCTAAAGGCCTTTGTTCGGAAGGTGCAGAAGTTATCTCTGGAAAATTTTCTGTCTTGTTGTCTGCGGAATAAAAATAAATCACAGATAGTACCATTGTACTAAATACTAAAAAAACCGTTTTTTTTGTATTACTCATCTAATGACTCCTAATTATTTTGTACTAGGTTTGATTGTAAAGTTAGTTTTCAAGATTTACAATATATTCATGCAAGGGAGGGCGGAATGCTAAAAATTTCTGGCGGTATTTGTGTTGTTATTTTATTTTTCCAGTTAAGTTGTCTGGAAAGAAACCAAAGCTCTTTGAGAAGGGAAGCAACAGTTAGATCGCTTTCGATAAAAGAAGTTTTGATGCGAAGCCCTATAAGATCTTATTTTATTAAAAGTAACTATATATGGGCTGAGATTCCGAGTCAGTGCGGAGTGGCTGGGGTCGATGAAAAAAGGATTGGAGACTGCTCTGCTTGCGCAGTGTTAGTTAAGTTTCAACTAAGTTGCAACTATGAAAGTGAAAGAATAATTACTTTTAACAAAGTAAGGCACTCAATTTCCCATTTAAATAGGGCAGGTGTTGCTGTTGTTAATGAGGTGGTTCGATGAAATTTTTTTTTACAGTAGTTGTTACGATTGGTATTTCCATGTCTGTTTCTGGTCAGGTCCTTTCGCATAAATCAAGGTGTCCCGAGGCCGACGCCGCTGAGACCGACTTATTTAATAGAATATTACGTAAGTGTAATATTATAGAGTTGTACCTACTAAGAGACACAATGAATGGTTTTCCCAAAATTAATGATTACTACGATCACAAGACGGATACTCTAAAAAAGGTTTTTGATTTTGATAAGTATACGGAATTATATAATATAGATCGAAACACTCTTAGAAGTGTTTTGGCAAAGTATATGAACATGAGGCAAACTATAGGTTGGTTGGACGACAATGGCCATAAAGACGGCTTGAGGACGTGGATGAAATTTGTAATTCCTCTTACTGACGAAATGATACCTAATTTCCCCGGTGCCAAGAAAGGGGATGAAATTATATACTTTCCGACTAGTATTACGGACTCTAGAGCTGAAGGGGCTGAGTTTTGTAAGCCTGCTCAGAAGTTGTTTTTTAAATATTTATTACCAAAGGGTTCCTCGCCAGCCTGGAACTACACGAATGTACTTTGTCATGGTGGCTGTCTAACAGCTGATGAGCTCATTATGACGACAATCGGATATATGAAAATTGGTGAATTGCATGAAAAGTCTTTGATGGACCCAGGAAATATGCCAAGAATTTTGTCATTAGATGGAAGCTCATCGCTGAATGAACTTAAGTATAGACCCTTGTCCATTACTACAATGGCTAGCGACGATAAACCTGTCGAACAAGATATGGTTAAAGTTATCCTTGAAACTGGGAATACTCTTGATATGTCAGCTAACCATCCTTTACTAACTAATGCAGGTAAAGTTGTATACGCTAAATCTGTTAAGGCGGGGGATCAGCTTATGTCTGTAAACTCAATGCCAGTACGGATCGTAAATATTCACAAGAGTCGTAGGGTCACTAAGGTATTTAATATTGCTACAACTTCAAAGCTACCTCACAATCATTTTTACGTTGCTCAAGGTTTACTAAGTGGAGACCTTTGGTTGCAAGACAACGAACAAAAGTGGAGCGGCCAGATCCTATTAAGGCACCAAGGCATTCCTAGTGAATTTGATTAGGCAAAGTTTATATGCCAATTGGACCTATACGAACTACTGAAAAGCTTGCAAGAAGTGGATGTGCAAAAAGTTGTTAAATATAAATATTGATAGATTTTAACTGTGAAAATGACAGTTTGTTATTTATCTGAATAAGTTGAGTACATTTATAATCTTGATATGGAAATTTTTACGCTTAGGCTGGCGGTGTGAAGCAGTCATGTCAACTATTTCGCAGAGCCATTTCAGACTAACAGTTTTACCAAGAAGTCATTAAAAGGAAAATATTTTATTCTAATATGCTCCTGATTTTCCTGAGCTTAGCGCCAGATTTAAGTAATATTTTGACGCCTTATCTGTCCGCCCAAGTCTTTTTTCTGACAATAAATCTGGTGAATTTTCAATATTTGGTTTCCCAGTAATATTTAAGGCTTTCTTATACCGATCGAGGCTGTTAAGTGGTGTCATTTTGGCAGACAGAAGTCATGTTTCTATACCGTTCTGACCGGTGAAAATTCGTTAAATATCTCTCTAAAGGTCAATCTCGATCAAAACCCCTAAAAAAATTCCTGTAAATTCAGTGCTTAAGCCTTTTTGTAGGTAGAGCTTCTACACATACTAAAGTGGTTTATATTTTGCATTTCCTGGTGAGTTATCGCTGGGCCATAAGGCTAAGAATGTTGCCGGATTTAAGCGTAGATCGAAAAATTTAGAGGAGTAGAAGTGGTAAAAAAGATTAGAGTTATTCGGGATTTCTCCGCCCTCCCTTTGGCTAATAATGACCAAGGTGTAGTTTCTAGTCTATTGGAGGCTGAGGCGCGATGGCACTACTCTCAGCATTATCTTGCTGAATGCCGTGGTGAAGAAGTTATTGAGAATATACTTCAATCCACGACTTCTCACCGTCAGCGTATCATACTATCGGCTCAGCTGAGAGATGAGGTTCATCATACTCAGTTATTCAAGAAAGTAGTGGAAAAAATCGGCCTTGATACTCGGGCTGGAGGATATGCCGATGCATACGCAAACCTAGTTAGAAAACAGAGGTCTTTGCCAGAAAAGATTTTTGTATTTCAGATTTTAACAGAAGCTGTCTCCGCAGGGTATTGTCAGTGGCGCCTTGCAGCCATGGATAGCGACGATTTTAAATTAGCTGATGATTTAGTATTAGAGGATGAGGTCAGGCACCTTCAGATGGGAAAGTGTATGTTAGCCATCTGTGATCCTGATGATATTGAGATGCACCTGACCACTGAGCGAAAACGACAGCTAGTAAAAGAAATAAACGAAATTTGTGTTGAATATGTTAAGAAGAGAATGGTTAAATCCTTAATGTCTGGGTTTGATTCATCGACTCAGAGATTACCCGTGTCTAGCTTAGATCGCTCTATTATTAGAATGGTGGCGATAGAATCAAAAAAGCTTGATCCAAATACCCACTTATCACACCTTTTGGCGCAATATAATCTAGGAGGTGAATATGATATCGGAGTTTGAAAAAAAGTTTGGAATGCCTACAAAAACTTTTAAAACAAGCGCTGGAGTAGCATACCACTATCTAGAGTCGGATGCGAAAGACACTCTTGTGTTACTAAATGGTTATTCGGCGAGTTCTTATTCTTGGAATCGACTATTCCTACAAGATTTGCTGCGAAAGTTTCGTCTGGTCTTAGTCGATCATATCGGTACTGGTGACAGTGATCATCCTAAGGAAATAGATAGGTACACTATCAAAGGAATGTCTGCAGACCTTGAAGGGGTTCGTAAGGATATTAACATCGAAAAATTTTTCCTGTGCGGTTATAGCATGGGAGGTTGTGTGGCTATGGACTACGTCTTAAGTTATCCGAATCGAGTGATTGGTTTGGGGTTAGTAGCCACGAAATCGGGAGGGAATAGCTATACTCCACCAAAGGATGGGGTCCTTGAATCGATTCGAACTCCAGAAGGCTCTACAGTTATTGAAATGAGCTTAGATCTTTGGTCAAAGTTGATACCAGACGGAAAGCTACCAAAGTATGAACGAGAGCTAGTGGAAACCTATCTACAGCAGTGGCGGAAGTGGACTCCCCGGTTTGTCATGGATGCCCAGCTTGACGCTTATATTGATGCTGATTGCTCTCGTAAATTAGGTGAAATTTCGATACCTACTATTGTTTTGACGGGAGATTTAGATCAGATTGCTCCCATCGAAAATTCGAAGTACCTATCACAAGCTATACCTAATGCGGAGTTAGCTATATTTGAAGGCTGTGGTCATATGCCTCACATCGAAGCTAGGTCCGCTTTGGTATCTTCTTTAATTAATTACTTTACTGAGGTTTAACAATGAATTTGCAATGGTTTTCAACTAAAAGTTTGGTAAAAAAGATCTTAACATCAGAGCAACGGGTTTTGTTCTCTGATTTAGATCCCTATGGTCATTTAAATGCTGCTAAATATTTGGAAATTATGACTAACCACCGAATTGCTGCAGCCGAGGATCAAATTGCTTGCCATACGCTTGATCTTGTTAAAAACTCTGGGGTTTCATTTTTTTTAGCTGAGGAAATGATCCGTTTTCTAAGGCCAGCACATAACGGAGATGCACTTGTTATTGAGTCATGGGTTTCTGAGCTTCTGGATAAAGGTTTTATTTTAGAATGCCGTGTTTCAAATAAAGGTAATGAATCAGTTCTAGCAAAAGGTAGCCTCCGTTTTAGCTCTGTAGATGCTAGGACTGGAAAGCCAGTCAATATGCCAGATCAATTGCCGACTAGAAAAACACTCGATCTTATTGAGAAATTGCCTGAAATTAAGGACCAGTAAAGTGAAAAATTCTTTAGCTACATACGATACACTATTTCAAATGATGGAAGACGACGGCTATGCTTCTTGGGTCATACATCTGATCGTTCACCGAGGTGGTGCACCTCTAGAGATAAATATTCCCCACGTGTATGGAGATGCTCGTTATCTGCAAAAAGAGGTGTTTCCTATAATCAAAAAGATTGTTAGTGATATCGATCCAGACACACAAACAGATATTAAAAATAATGTAGCCAAAATTGAGACTAAAGAGCGTTCAACTTTTCAATTGTTCTTAGAATCTTATTTGGAAAACGATTGTGAATTTGTTTCAGGTGATACTTTTGCTATAGCTGTCGATGTAAGAAATACTGGTATCTTAGATTTAGGAAATATCGTACGTAATCAGGTTGCGTTTCCAGTCTATGAATTTGATGAGCTGAAGCAGCTAGTTCGAGAACCGAGGGCTGTATGGAAAAAAAGGCTGCACAGTGATTCTGCTCGGCAACTAGATCAGGTTGATGGAATTATTAAACATCTTAGAACTTCACCTTTAGAGAAAAGGCTAAGGTTGTGGGAGAAGTTGGAAGTTAATCGGTGTAGTGAGTTAATAAGCTATTGGGGGTCTTTGGACCAGTGTTTGAGTAGGGAAATTGCCGGAAAAATTTCCTGCAGTGTTTCTACTACTGCAGGTCCAAAGGCAGTAACTGTAATGTATTCTGTAGGTGGTAAAATTATAAAATCTACGTCATGTGTTTAGGCATTAGTATATGAGTGCACTACCTAAAAATGAAGAGTTGGTTGATATCCTGGATGCTTGGAAGGTCTTGGATATTGATGCTTTGCGCTCTTACGAGAGATCTAAGGGGAAGAGTTCCCTTATTGAGCTGTCTAGGGCCTTAGCGGAAAGCGCAATGGGTAACCCAGGGGGGGCTTGTCATATATACGATCAAATTAGCCTAGAAAATTTACCTTATATTTACCGAGAGATCATCGAGACAGATTACAACTACTGCTCCCTTAAAGCAGCGAAGAGTCGTAAGTCAGTATCTGACTTTAGTAGATTTGCTCGTTTTTTAAGAGTAACTGTGAAAGGAAGAAAATTTTGGCCATTAGTACAACTGCAACTATATAGCTGGT
>JANQHA010000538.1 GCA_028282865.1 Oligoflexales bacterium | reverse complement strand
TCGGAGCTACTACCTGCCTACCAATGAAGGATGAAGATGATGAGTTTCGGCGACCTATAGCCCAAAAAGGTTTTGATATCGAAAAAACGGTCTATTTTGGTGAGTCTATTATAAAGAAGCCTTTCCGCGGTAGAGGAATTGGTGGAGAGTTTTTTAAATATCGGCATGATTATGCCCGGTCGTATTTGAGTGATTTAAAGCATACCTGCTTTTGTGCAGTGGTCCGATCAGGTGATCATCCAGCGAAGCCCCTAGACTATAAACCTCTCAATGCTTTCTGGAGCCGTCAGGGCTATACTTGTCGCGATGATATCGTAGCAAAATTTCCATGGCAAGATATCGGTGATAAAGCGGAAACAGAAAAGTCTCTCATTTATTGGGTTAGGGACTGGTAGCGAATTATGAAAATTGCCTCGTACTCTCCTGACTTAACGAAGTGTATTAAAACTCAGATACTAAATTTTTTAGAGCACGAGGCCGAAATTTTAATGCTTCCAGAGTACTTATTGGAGCTGACAGACTTCAAACCTTTTCCCGTGCCTAATAAGGTCGTAATTTTTGGCTCTCGAATAATTCAAAATCAAAATTGCCTTTTTTACTCTGATGGACTGACAGTTCAAGTATATAAAAAGATCAAATTGACTCCATGGGAGGAGGCCTTTACTCCTGGTTCGGAGTTAGCAGTTTTTTCATTTAAAGGTATTAAAATTGCTATTATGGTTTGTTTCGACGTCGAGTATCCAGAGCTCACAGTTGACTTGAGAAAACACTCTATCGATTTATTGTTAGTACCATCAGCAACCGAAAGCAAGCTGGGGTATGAACGAGTGAGTCGCTGCGCGAGCTCAAGAGCGGTGGAGCTAGGATGTGCGGTCATGACCTGTCATCTTGTCGGCACAAGCCAGCATGAAATGATAGACGTTAATGTTGGTAACAATAATTTCTTCTTGCCTTCGCAGAGCCAGTTTGACGGTATGCAAAGGGGACAGGTTAACTCCCCAGAATCAAAGGGTGGGCTACTCAGTGAGTTTGAGCTGCCTACTGACCAGATTCGTCGTCAAAGAACTATAAAAGACGAGACCAACCCTAGCATTGGTCTGCTCAATTGATGTAACTTTTTTGAATAAGTTCTGGATAATCTACGTCTAAGCGACTTTTTTTGATTTTAGATCTTTGACGTAGTAGGTGACTTTCCCAGATCTCTCTAAGTGGAATCGTTCGCTTAGACCTATTAAACTTTCTGATCCGCCAAGGATAAAGATACCGTCATCTTCCAGTTGGTTGTAAAGTCTATTTATTATATCTGTCTTATTTTCGACGGGCTGGTAGATCAGTACGTTTCTACAGAAGATAACATCGAATGTCCCTAAATGAGCAAATGGCTCCAATAGGTTTTGTTTCTGAAATGTAATCTTATTACGGATAGATCTCTTAATCTGCTGCTGTTCACCTTCGCTAACGAAGTAACTATCTTGATACTGTTTGTCGAGCCCTCTGCTCGTGTGCAGCGGGCTATAGATGCCTTCCGAAGCATAGTCTAAAGCTCTTTGAGAGACATCGGTTGCTAAGATCTCATAGCTGAGTCTGGGAAAAACTTTGAGTGCCTCTTCTAACATAATTGCCGCGCTGTATATTTCCTGGCCAAAACTGCAGGCTGAACTCCATATTTTCATATTACGATTTTTATGCTTGTAGAAATCACTACTATATTGCTTAAAATAGTCAAAAAGGTGTCGATCTCTGAAGAAAGAGGTTTCATTATTTGTTGCGTAATCTATGAGTAGTGCGCGCAGTTTTGGGCTGACGCTGTTTTGTGCAATTTTATGGAGCTGGTTAATGTTATCTAGTTTAAGCATTTCTCTAATTTGTTCTAGCCTAGATTCTAGCTGATAGTAGTTTTCCTCAGGATAGATAATACCTAACTCCTTGAGTATATAATCAGCAAAAAAGTCTAGAACAATTTTTTTAGCTTGCATTTCTCAGCCTTTTGCAATTCTGGTTTACCGAGTTCATGAACTCCGCGCATGCGTTTAAATCGCCCATTCTATGGTAGGCCCCTAAATCGTAAGCTGCTTTTGGCATACCCCATACGGTTGCCGACTCCGCATCCTGTATCATTACAAAGCCGCCGTTGTCCTTGACCGATTCAGCTCCTTTAGCGCCGTCTTCTCCCATTCCCGTTAGAATCATAGCGGTACAGGTGTTCCCATATAATTCGGAAGCTGAGAAGAAAAGTTTGTCAGCAGCTGGTCGGACACTATGGATTTTTTTTTCCTTATCTAACGATATAGTCGCTTCGTCCGAGCTTTTGCTAATCATCATGTGGAAGTCCCCAGGGGCAATATAGATTTTGTTGTGGACTATACTTTCACCTTGCTGTCCTTCTTTGGCTGGGATTCCTGATACTTTTTCAAGCTTAATGGCGAGGTTCTTGGTGAAATCCGGAGGCATATGCTGCGCGATTAAAATGGGGAAGTTAAAAGGGGGCTCAAGTTGTGAGAAAACAATTTCAAGTGCAGTAGGACCTCCAGTCGAACTTGCTATGATAAATACATCAGTCCGTCTATTTAAGTATGGTTCGTGCTTACCAACTGGCGGGTTTTTAATCGGTTGTACTGTGGCTTTTTGGTCTTTTGTAGTGGCTTCAACTACTACTGATATCTCATCTTTAAGGTAGTCAATGACACCATTAAACCCTAAGTCCTCCTGGTCTGGCATAATTACATTATAGCAACGATTTCGATAGACACTTAATTCTTCGCAAGGGTGCCATGGCCCGGAGTAGACCAGGATAATTTTAGGGTTATCTTTAAAAAGCTCTAGAAAAAAAGAGTTGTGATCTTCATGCCAGGATTCAATGCCAACGAATACCAGATCAAAACGAGTGCTACTAAATTTTTTCTTAACCTGATCAATAGCTGAGCAGGCAGATATCGAGCCGATATCTGCCATAGCATCAAAAACCTGTCGTATTTGATTACGGGTAGATGATAGTGAGTCAACAATAAGAGCATCTAATTTCACTATACTTCAATCTCCTTGATGAGCTCACCAAGGTTCTCAGCCAACTTACTCAATGCCTGTGAGGCTTCAAGTATTTTTGCACTTTTTTGTGATGTTTCGCTTGCTGCTTCGCTCACGGTAGTAATATTGGCGGATATTGACTGGACCCCAGTATTTGATTCCTGAACAACCCTGGCAACTTCATTTGTGGTCGCAAGTTGCTCCTCTACGCTAGCGGCAATCGACATTGCGATATCATTAAGCTTGTCAATACTGCTACCAATCTCATTTATCGCGCCCACTGCACCAGATGTTTCGCCTTGAATAGTAGAGATTTTCTTTGTGATATCCTCTGTAGCGTTTGCTGTCTGTTTAGCTAGTTCTTTAACTTCATTCGCAACAACAGCAAATCCGCGACCTGCTTCTCCAGCACGAGCGGCCTCTATAGTAGCGTTGAGTGCAAGAAGGTTTGTTTGCTGGGCAATCGAAGAAATGACCTTGATAACATCCCCGATATCCTGGCTGCTTTTTCCCAGTGTCTCTATGGAGGCGTTGGTTGTCTGGGCCTGATCCCGAGTTAAGCTTGACATCGATGAAGCTTCGTTCGCATTCCTTGAGATTTCTTTGATCGAAGCCAACATCTCTTCAGTATTTGTAGCTACGATTTCCACTGCTTTTGCGACCTCATTGGATCCGCTTGCCGCTGCTTGTGCTTGGTCGTTGGTTTTATCTGAGTTTGAGGTCAGCTCTTTTGAGGAAGTATCTAATTCTCCAGCCGCTTCGCTAAGTTTTTCTACTGCATCATTTAATCCCTCAACGACCCGAGCACGCTTGGTCACGATTTCCCATGTTAACATCGCACCGGTGTAATCACCTTCAGCGCTATATATTGCCGACACGTTAAGCTGCAGTTTCTCTGGTCCAACGTTGATATTTGCTTTCCAGGGTAATCTATTTGGATCACCAATAATATCTCTTTGGTGTTGTGGATTTTTATGGAAAATATCAATGCTTTGACCGATCATATTTTCTACCTTTATTGGTAGAAAGTCTTCAAGCTCTTTGAGGGTATCTCGTGAGCAGGTATTCATGTATGTCATCACTCCTTCGGGAGTAGCGAGTAAGGTATTCACAGGTGATAAATCTACCATTTGCTTAAACTGCTCGTTGCCACTTACGATTACTTCCTGCGCCATCATCCAGATTTGTGCATCTTTAGTCCCTTTGGATTTGACTGGTATGTAGCAAACTTTTAGAAGTTTCTTTACATTATTAATTTTGAAGTTAAGAGTTGTTTCATAGGAGTCACCGGAGGTGATTTTTTCCCATTCTGCGCTCGGACTAGACTTTTCCGAGTCAAGTATTTCGGAATGGGTTAAATTAGTTGCTTTATTAGCATCAATTTTAAAACAGGACAAAAACTGCTCGTTAGCTTTTAGAATTTCTCCAGTTGAAGATAAATCAACTGAAATAAAAGCATTTTTTAGAGGGTTGATATTTGTCTCCTCTTGACCGCTGTAACTTTCCTTGCTCGATGCTTCCGAACTTACTTTTTCGGCTGGTAATCCCATAATAATCTCCTAGCTATTAATTTTATTGTTTACTTCCTCGACATTAACTATGCTTATGATCCCTTCAGGGGTCTCATACAATTCTTTTAGAAGGCCTCTAGTGCTTTCAGGAATGGTGGAAGGAACGACTTTTTTTTGCGCCGGGTTTACTTCGATAACATCGCCTATTTTATCCACCTCTACCGCAATGAGAGAATTGTCAATATTGCAGAAAATATTTTTCTTGTTACTGGCTTCAGCCTTATCTAGCCCAAATAGTACAGACAGGCTTATTGTTATAGCAACTTGCCCTCTCAAATTTATTAGACCGATAATAAATGGGTCCACAAGTGGAACAGAGGTCAAAGGAAAAGAGTGTGTGATTTCTTGGATCTTCATTACATCTATACCGTACCAGAAGTCAGCTATTTTAAATGTCGTATACTGCATGGATATGATCCCCCATTAAGCTGCTAGTTGGGTGTTAGTTGTGAATAGTTGGTCAGCGTCAATGACTGTTATACATGAGTCGTTGTGCTTAAGTACTCCCTTTATTATGTTCCTTTGGCCAAATTTTTCTTCCATAGATTCATCTGTTTGAATGATGTCGTTCACCTGATCAATGATCATACCGCATAGGCTTTCACCTTGTTTGATCACTAGCAGTGTTAAGTCATGTTCCTTGTCTTCTGTATTTTCCATGGATTCTTTGAGGTAAGTGATTTCAAGTATCGAATCTCGGTATACTATGACATTTGATCCGGAGTTTTTTTCTATTTTGTTCGGTGCGATCTTTTCGATTCTATATACATTGTCTATATCAATTGCAAAAGTCTCGGAAGAGCTGGCATTTAACAGTAGGTACTCTGTAGTAAGCGGGTTCTTGGCTTTCTCTTCCTGACTTTTTTCTTCTAGGTGTATTGATGAAATATCATTATTTATATGTGTTTTGGTAGCGAGTCCATCTGTGTCAAGTATTAGCCCAACGGTTCCGTCATCTAAAAAGGTGGCTCCTTTATATAGTCCTACTTTAGAGATGGACTTATGTAATGGCTTTACTACGATATCTTCTGAGTCAAAAATTCCATCTACTGCGAGACCAAACATACCGTTACTACACTCTAGGATAATGATGTCTCTGTTTGCGTCGATTTCTTCCGTTCGCTTCTCGTTATGAATTATCTCGTATAAGTCTACAAATGGTATGATTTGAGAGTTGATTCTTACGACCTGGCTACCCTCAACTCTGAAAATTTGATCAGAATTTACGTCCGAGGATAGTAGCCGCTTGATGCTATCTTGTGGGATTGCAAACCTATAATCTCCACATTTTACTAGCAAAGCCGTAACAATCGTTACCGACTTAGGAATTGGCACTGAGATTTCAAAGGTGGTTCCTTCGCCTGCTTTTGTAGCTATGTCGATTTTTCCACCGCGTTCTTCAATGGCGGTTTTGACCATATCCATCCCTACTCCACGTCCAGATACTTCCGTGACTTCCTCTGCTGTAGAAAAACCTGGTGCAAAGATATGGTCAGTTAACTCTTTTTCAGACATGGACTCTACTTTTGCTGGGTCAATGATCTGCTTGGATATAAGCTTTTCTCTTATCTTAGATGAGTCTATACCCCTTCCGTCATCTTTTAGATCGACTTTTATGTAACTGTCTTTTTCTGAAAACGACAGATCAATTTGCCCCACTTTCTGCTTTCCGGCCGCCGCGCGCTCCTCGGCGCTTTCTATACCGTGATCTAAGCTATTTCGAATCATGTGTGTTAATGCGCTATTCAAAATCGTGCCAACACTTGAATCTATCAGAAGGTCCTCACCTGCTAGATTAAAGCTTATTTCTTTTCCTAGTACTTTACTTAAATCTCTGACAGCCCGTGGAATTTTCTTTATGACAGAGCCTACTGAACTCTTGCGCAATTCTTCGGTTTTACTTTGCATGGATGAATTGATTTTATGCATCTCCTCCAGAAGCTCTCCTAACACTACAATGTCTTCGTCTAAAGGAAGCTTTTGCTCGATCGCTTTAACGAGCTTATTGACCATGTTTCTAATGACAGTAATTTCTCCAGAAAGACTCATGAACTCGTCTAGAATTGGAAGAGGTACTGATATGGTTTCTTTTCTTTTTTTAGGAGATTTTTCGTCGATTGCTCGCTCAATAGGTTCATTGTTTTCGACTATTTTGAGAGCTGGTTGACTGGTAGCCGAGCCTTTCTTGGCTTCTTCGAATCGAACTTTAAAGCCCTCGACATCAACATCGCAATCCGTTACTTCGCTTATTGACTCGATCATAGACCCAAATGCATCGTTTGTGTCTAGCATAAGCGTTATCAGATCCGAGCTGATTCCTACTTTTCCTTCTTTGATATACCTAAGTACTTCCTCAAATTCGTGGATGAATTGGCTCAAATGAATTTGATTCACAGCGGCTGCAGAACCTTTTAGCGTATGAACGATACGGTATATTGAATTAAAATGATCTGAGTTTTGATGGTCTTTTTCGAACTCTAGTAGGATCGGCTCAAGCTCCTTTAGTAGGCTTTGAGCTTCTTCTAGAAAGCATTCAAAGATAACTTCCTCTTCTTCAATCTCTTCGATAACACTTTTGGATTCTTTCCTAATGTAGTTTAGAATTTTTTCTTTATCAAAAGGTTTAGAGAAAAAGTTATCTACCTTAAGGTTTTCGCCCTCACTTTTCATAATATCATCGACATAACCGCTGATGATCGAAAACGGTACATCTTTTCCGGTCTTAAGGAGCTCT
>JANQHA010000504.1 GCA_028282865.1 Oligoflexales bacterium | reverse complement strand
AGGCTCCGGCGCGTCAACCGGTGTCATTGTGTCACAGTTTGAAATCCTTGCCTGCTTTATACTCCTGCTTTTGGGGTGGTTCTTCGTGCCATTTTATCTGCGCACTTCGGTTACCACTATGCCAGAATTTCTTGAATTGAGGTTTTCAAAGACCGCACGTAACTATTTAACTTTTGTCTCAATCATTGCCTATGTGCTCACCAAAATTTCTGTAACTATTTACGCTGGAGCAGTCGTTTTTGAGGCGATCGGTGTCTCTTTCTGGCTGGGTGCTATCATAGTCGTGGTAGCCACTGGTATATACACCATATTTGGGGGCCTGCGTGCAGTTATTTACACGGATGCTGCTCAAATGGTCGTCATGCTAGGTGGCTCAGTTTTAGTTACTATTCTTGGCTTATCACACTTAGGTGGAGCCGCTGAACTTAAGCAAAACCTAACTCCCGAGTTTTTTAGCATGTGGCGGGCAGTCAGCGATCCCGATTTTCCCTGGACTGGAATCTTGTTTGGCGCTCCCATACTAGGGGTTTGGTATTGGTGTACTGATCAATATGTTGTCCAAAGAGTACTATCAGCCAAAAACCTTACCGAGGCGCGGCGCGGAACACTGTTTGCTGGATTTTTAAAGACACTACCCTTGTTTATCTTTGTAGTACCTGGGATGATTTGTTTGGCTCTATCAAAACAGGGGGCACTTGATTTAGCGAAACCAGATTACGCCTTGCCAGCATTAGCAGCATATGTGCTTCCAGCTGGAGTGCGCGGTGTATTCATTGCAGGCCTACTATCAGCATTGATGAGCTCTTTGTCATCAGTATTTAACTCCTGCTCGACTCTAATCACTTATGAAATTTTTAAGCGAAAAGCCCCACACCTGCCAGAAAGAAAGCTCATTACCATCGGTAGGTGGTCTACGGTTGCCCTTGTTATCTTGGGTATTTTTTGGATACCGATGATCGGCTACATATCTGGCGGGATATTTAAGTACATTCAAAGCGTTCAAGCATACATATCTCCACCCATTGCCGCCGTATTTCTTCTTGGGTTGATTTGGCGACGAATTAACGCAAGGGGTGCTATCGCAGCACTTTACTCCGGTTTTATTCTCGGCATCACAAGGCTAGTGTTAGAAATCAATAAAGAGCAGCTTACAGAAGGTGGTTTTTTATACTGGTTTGCTGATACCAACTTCCTACATTTCGCAGCTTACCTTTTTGCATTTAGTTCCGTGCTTATGGTGATTGTTAGCCTAATCACTCCAGAGCAGCCATTATCAGCTGTATTTAGCAAACCAGAACATAAGAAAGAGCCTACTCCAAAGCTTGATATTGCTCTTTCGATATTACTTTGTTTAATTATCTTTTTTATTTGGTGGTATTTTTCTTGAAATCCTATGCGCTAGGAATCGACATTGGCGGTACAAATACTAAATTCTCTTTAGTAAACGCCCGCGGTGACATCATTGAAGCGCAACACTTTAGAACCGAAGCTTCTGAGGCATTTCCAAACTTCATAGACCGCCTACGAGAACACGTTTACCCATATTTAGAAAGACATCATGCCGATTACAGGCAAATACCAGTCGGAATAGGTCTTCCAAACTACAGCTCGGTAAAAGGCAAACTCATTGCACCACCAAACCTGAGTTGGGAAGAAGATTTTTCGGAAGCCAGCTTTAAAGAGATTTTCCCCGGGTATCTAAAGCTTGAAAATGATGCCAATGTCGCTGCAATCGGCGAGAAGACTTGGGGGCAAGGTCGAGGCTGCTCGGACTTTATCAGTATTACAGTAGGAACTGGAATCGGTTCGGGAATATTTTGTCACGATCATTTGTTGACTGGTTCGTCAGGGATAGCTGCCGAGGCCGGGCATATTATCGTTAACCCGGAAGGAAAGCCCTGCAAGTGTGGTGGTCGTGGCCACTTTGAAAGCCATTGCTCTGTAAGGGCAATCAAGGACGAAGTAGCCAAAGCATTTGGCGAAGAGCTGAGCTTTCACCAAATCGTGGAGCACTTTAAACACGAAGAGCCAAGGATCCTAGACATTTTTAGAGACACTGCCGTGTACTTTGCTATTGGACTTCAGCAACTAATGGCCCTCTTTTCCCCTCAGAAAATCATCCTTGCTGGCGGCGGGATGGTTGTGGGTGAACGTTATCTGGATATGATTAAAAAAGAGTTACAAACAGTCGCGTACCAACCATCACTGTCTGACTTCAGCCTGGTAGTATCTGAGCTATCGGTCGCTGAAGGAGCCATCTTAGGGGCGGCGGCTCTAGTTATATCAGAAGGCAATGTATGAGCTCTTCGCTAACAGTTGCCCTGCTTGGGTACGGACTTTCTGGCAGGGTATTTCACCTACCATTTTTACTGGTGAATCCTAATTTTCGGGTTAAGTACGTGCTAACCTCGAGAACCGATGAGCTCAAGGCGATTGACTCTAGTATAAAAGCCACCCAAGATGTCGGCAGTGTTTTAAGCGATCCTCAGGTCGATTTAGTAATAAATGCTCTGCCAAACGAATATCATTTCTCAGTTTCAAAGGATGCTTTGTCGGCTGGTAAACACGTTGTAGTCGAGAAGCCTTTTGTCAACACGATCGAAGAGGGGCTGACACTCATTGAGCTCGCAAAAAAAAATAGTTTACTGCTAACCGTATTTCACAATAGGCGGTGGGACGGCGACTTTCTCACCATAAAAGAATTGATTGATAAAAAAACTTT
>JANQHA010000463.1 GCA_028282865.1 Oligoflexales bacterium | reverse complement strand
GCTGATACTAGAGCCTATGTCAATTGCTGGAAAATGACCTTTGGAAGCTAACCTTCGGGTCAAGTTTACCTGTCCATCCAATATCGACCTGGCAGCGTCAGCGATTGGGTCATTGAAATCATCGCCATCGACTAAGACGGTATACAACCCGCTTATAGCTCCATGCTGTTTCTTCTGTGGTCCGCTGCGCTCAAGGATTCTTGGTAGAAGAGAAAACACTGATGGCGTGTAGCCTTTTGTCGATGGTGGTTCGCCAATTGCTAGGCCAATCTCGCGCTGTGCCATTGCCACTCGCGTTAAACTATCCATCATGAGTAGAACCCGGTTCCCGTGGCTAGAAAAAAACTCTGCTATCGAATGAATCACTTTAGCCGCTCGGATTTTCATAAGTGGTGACTGATCAGAAGTGACTGATATGACGATAGACTTCTTGAGCCCTTCGGCTCCTAGATCTTTTTCTAGGAATTCACGAACCTCTCTGCCTCGCTCGCCAATTAAACCGATGACATTTACATCTGCTTCGCTGCCCTTAGCCATCATTCCCAGTAGAACGCTCTTGCCAACTCCAGATCCAGCCATAATCCCAAGCCTTTGGCCATCCCCAAAAGTTAATAGACCATCTATTGCTCGCACCCCTAAGGCTAGGGGTTTGGAAATCCTTTGGCGCTCCATTGGGTTAGGTGGCTCTCGGTCTATAGGTATGCGTACCGATGACGGGCCCGGCTTAAACGCTTCTTCGCTAATACAGTTTAGAAATGGATCAAATATTTTACCCAACATTGACGAGTCTATATCGACATAGTCGCCGTCTCGCTGCCGAGTAACCAAGCTTCCTGCACCGATTCCATTTAGGCTTGAAAACGGTATGAGCAGAGCTCTATCTTCTCTAAAACCGACAACTTCAGCAAGGACTGTGGTGTTAGAATTGAGAGCCCTTATTTCAACTATATGGCCTAATTTGCTACTGGGCAGGGTAGCTTCCACCACTGTTCCGACTATCTCACAAACCTTACCATGAGATGGCCATGAGATATGGTTGATTCGCCCCTTGATAGCATCGCGGCTAAATTTCTTAATTTGAAAACTATTTTTTTGCTCTTCTTGCATATCATCCTGCTATTTTGTCTGATTCGAATAACTCCATATCTGCTTCTTGAAGCAGGTCACTGATTATTTTTCTGATGTTTCCGTCGATGACATTATTACTCGACTCTATTCGAAAGTTGCCTAACTCCATATTCTCATCTTTTTGAATTTTGGCATTTTTTGTTGATAAGTCTAATTTTTCTAATTTAGCTACGAAGTCAGGGTGGACGAATATTGTAAACTGGTCTTCATCTACAGAATCTTGAATCGCCTTGCTTATCACCTTATGAAATGCCTTCTCATCTAACCTCAACTCTCGGCCGATGAGGGACTCTGCTATTGCTTGAGATATTTCGTAGAAATTTTCTTGTGCGCTTTCTAGGACGTTCTTTTTGAGTTGTGATAGCTCTGATAAAATTTCATCAACATTTCCGATGATCAGATTGGCATCTTGCTTTACCTGCAACGATGCTTTCTGTTCGCCTTGTTTATAGCCGTCTTC
>JANQHA010000452.1 GCA_028282865.1 Oligoflexales bacterium | reverse complement strand
CATGGTTATAATGACAGAAATAACGGCATCCTCTTCGGCTTCGATGGTTAGGTCGGAAACTTCGCCTTCGCTAACCTCGACCGTGTAGTCAGGCTTGAAGAGTAACGGGTTTATTAGAACAAAAGCTATGGCACCGTCATCAAGCGACTGGAGCCATTTGAATGGAGACTCTTTATCATGATCCATTAAAATGTAGCGCTTAAGCTCAGGAAAGCCTATCAACCCAGAAGGAAGATTTATAACGTCCTCATCTTTTACTTCGATCTCGCCGAAGCGCGTAGTCTTTACCTTCAACAAGTCGGGCCCCTTTCTACGTGTCGCCACGCCAGTACCTTGACCTACAAGCGGAAATTTAAATAATCGGAATACCTAATAAGTATTGTAGCCTGTTTTTACAGTCACAAGCAAGCCTTAGTTTCTTAAATATTGGGATTTATTGACCGGATTTGGCCGAGTTAGTCTTCGTCGGAGTCGGGAGGTCTAACATGGCGGCGAAGAGGCGCACGCCGGATAACTTTTTCACCCGTAGAACTGCTTGTGCTTAAAATATTAACAGCTTCGTCAAGCTTCTCTCGGTCTGCACCAGAGGCCTCACGATTCTCTTCTTGTATCCGCTGATAAATTTCTTCTCGGTGAACAATCGTAGAAGGGCTGGCCTTGATTCCAAGCCGAACCTGCTTTCCCTTTATCTGCATGACCACGATCTTAACGTCGTCACCAATGGCAATTCCTTCACCAACCTTACGCGTCAATACTAGCAACCCCAGTCCTCCTTGGTTTATGGGGTTACACCATTCAAACTTTTCCTTCCACTACTAATTTTATTTGAGAAAAGATCAATTTTCGCCGGTTGGGCCAAAAAAAAGTTCCCCCCATAAAAAAGCTTTAAAATTAGATGTTTATGAGAATTACTGCATGAAGTTTAATAAAGAGGGTTGAAGCATTTTATTCGATGCCAGTAGCGTACTTTGGAGGACTGTTTCACTTCGGTGAAAGTCAGAGCTCGCTTTAAACATGTCCACCTCTTCAATTTGGGACATCAAATCTGTGGTAGCGACGCTATCTGCCTCGATTTTCTTCTCGCTGGAGTCTAAGGAGTGGTATAGGGACCCTAGGGTCGCCTGATAACTAGTAGTCTTCTGAATCTGGTGGTTAAGCTCATGGAGCGCTAATCTGATACCATCAATATCGTCGTTGACTAAGCCTGTATGAAGAATATCTAAAGAATCCACCATATTAAAGTGACCAAGGTCTCGCTCTGCAGCCGACGACTCAAACAAGTACCGTGCCTGCAAGTTAACTTGCTTAAACTCTCCATCATCGACCTGTAAAAAGACAGCCCCGTCATCCCCCAAATAGGAGCCCTCAGTGCTTAAGGCCGGGGTTTGGGTCCGGTATCCAGAAAAAATATGGCGACCAGCATAGGTGGTATTTCCTGAGCTTACCACTTCGTTGATAATCTGCTTAACCTCTTTGGCAGCCGACTTACGGCTGGCGTCATCATAGGTTGCATTTGATAACGATACAGCAAGTTCTTGAGCCCTAATAAGGTTGTCAGCGATGTTCTGAATGGCTGCCTCGGTCTTTTCTAAATAACCTTTGGAAAATTCTACGTTGGATTTGAACTGCCCTAAACTTTTTAAACGGTCCTTGTAACGAATAACTTTACCAACACCAATAGGGTCATCAGAAATACGATTGATTTTCTTAAGAGTTGAAATTTGCTCCAAAGAACCCATATTAGCGGAACGAGCGTTCTCGACCCTATCGTTGGTCTGCCTATATCGTTGTCTTTCTGAAATCCTCAACTAACTCACCCTACTATCTTTTTAGACTCAAAACCGTCTCCAGCATTTCATCAGCAGTTGTAATCACCTTAGATGAAGCGGCAAATGCTGTTTGCCATCTTAATAAATTAACGGCCTCTTCATCTAAAGAAACGCCAGAAATTGCTTCACGCCGCTTTTCTAAATCACCGAGAATAATTTCGTCCGCCTCTTTCTCATGGATCGAACGCTCAATATCTAGGCCGAGCTCGCCGACATAATTTGAATAGTATTCATTAAAGGTCATGGTCCCACCTTCCATGATACGCTGATCCTTAAGCCGCAAAATCTCATTTACAATAACATTATCACCAGGGGCATTAGGCGTAGCAGCAACAGATATTGCATTAATATCCTCCTGAACTGCATCGGACAGCCTTAGGTTCAACGCTGCGCCATTAATATCTGGAGAGGTAGCAAAAAAATCCCGACCTACAGATTCGCCGTACTTTCCCAAGCCAAAACCTTGCCTATGTGCAGCATTGACATGATAAACAATGTTAGCTGCAAGCTGGTTGTTACCATTAAGAAGCTTATCAATCACCTTATCTCGCACGTCTACCAATGAGCGGATTTCACCTTTATCGATAAAATCAGTGATGTTACGTGCATTGTTATTCTCGGAGTCCAAAACAGTTACTTCTCTCAGCGTAGTTTCGGGATCTCTGGTTGTAACAATGCTAGCTGCATACTTGCCGTCAACTAACAAAGCTTGATTTGGACCTCGAACAACCATACTACCATGCTCATTAGTGTAGTAGCTGATATTCATTTTCTCACTCAGTTTTCTAACCATCTGTTCTTGTTGGTCACGCAAGTCATTTGCTTTATCACTAGCCCCACCAGCTTCAAGACTTTGAATAGACATATTAAGAGAAGCAATCTGCTTAACAAAATCAGAAGCCTGCGCCACGGTGCCTTCGATTTTATCGTCCAAGTCCGCGCGATGCCTCTTTAGGTTAAAATCCACTCTCTTGAAGGCTGCAATCATGTTAGATGCGGCCTCTCGAGTATTGGTTCTAGTCGGCATCTCCTCGGGATAAGTAGACAGGTTTTGTAGAGCATTAAAAAAACCCGCGACCTCATCTGATACGCTTGATTCCATTTCAGTACTGAATATTTGCTCAATCGTCTGCAGGGACTCGTAGCGGGCAGCGCTCGCACCACTCGCCTGAATAGCACCATTGAATTGCTTTTCAATAAACTTATCGTGTGCACGCGTGATACTGTCAATGTAGGCACCGTTACCAATGATATTGCCGTGAGAGTCAGACGGTGTTCTTTGAGTTAGGTTAACCCTTTGACGAGAATATCCCTCGGTCTCAGCGTTAGCGATGTTGTGGCCAGCAGTATCAACACCTTGACGGTTGGAGTATAACGACTCCGAGCCTATATTCAGGATGTGAAATAGACCTGGAATAACGCACCTCCGCTAAGCTTTAATTGAAAGGGACGAATGTTTAGTTGACGAACGCTGAAGCCCCTTTCTATCATACGCGGCCATCATATCCGAAGATACTTCTTGCCAAAACCGGTAATGGTCTTGTCTATTTGCAAGCATCTTACTCAGCACAACCCTATTTACGTCTATCTGGCTTCGGTATTCGTCCTTGTGCTGCGAAAATTTTTCAAAGGAACTTTTAAGTATCTCTATGCTCTGGTTCAATCCAATCAGAGATTGCCTTTGGTCTTTAAGCTTAATAACCATCTCATCGATCATTAGAAAGCATTGCGACAGATTTGCGACTTGATCTACCGAGGTTTCCATAACTTCTTCGTAATTTCGAACGAGCTCCAAAGTCGCCTCGCGCAACTTTAAAAAACTATCATCAAGCTGACTAGACACCTTAAGCTTCTCTTCTACCGTTTGTTCTACCCCGTCCAGATTTGCCTCTAAAATATAATCGTGCTCTTTTTTTATAATTGCAGGCATACTGAGGTAAAGATCAGATATTTCATCAATCCTATCAGCCATAGCAGAAATATTTTTCTCCGCCATTTCAACTATCAGAGACTTATCCATAAGGCTCCCTTCGGTTCATATCATGCAAAAATTTTTATAAGTAATTTCTTATTCAAGTCGCGCAGAATAACGAGCTCTATCGCCTTTTTGCTTCTTCATGCATTCGGGTAGCAATCTGGTCCTTGATAGCTTCCTGCATCATTCCATCGGCAACTTTTTTAGGATCTACCTTGTATGAACCGGATCGAATACGTTCACGAAGCTCTGCTACCTTATTCTCCCTTACATCCGGGCTGTTACGAGCGATTTCGAGAGCTCGCCCGCGTGCCTCGGCCAAATCTTTAGCTTTGCTAGACAGGTTTACACCGTAATCACTCTTAGTGGTATTATTCACGCCACTTTTATCTAATGACTTAGACTTTTCGTCCTGAACCTTAGCAGACTTCTTAGCTTGGAGAGTTTCTAACAGTGTTCTGTCAGATATACGTTTTGTTTCCATAGATCACCTCCTCAAAGGCATTTAATTCACTTATAACATCGCTTGCTGATAGTTACTATTCTAACGATTTCCCGGGAGCATGGATTCAGCTTGGACACCGCTCCTATCATCTATTTTCGCTTTATTTGCTGGCCGTTGCAAACTCTGGGTACGATAAACTTTCTGCGCATTTACGCTGTTTATACTAGCTGCCTGATTTTCCATGGATTTTAGCAGTTCTTTTTCAATACTATTAGCAATTCCTGAAGTACGTTGATGCGCCATCATTTTGGCATATTCACTATCTAGCATACCGCGAAAGATTTCCTCGGCGTTTCCTCCGCCAGCCAGCTCTGATTTTGGAACCGTTTTGCGCATAGACTGAAACATGATATCCATAAAAATAGATTCAAAATCTTCGGCAAGCTTTCTGACTTGTTGCTGCTCTTTGGGTGAAATCTTAGAGGATTTACTCAAGGCTTCAGATGCAGCTTGGTTTGCCAACTGAGATGTTAAACCACTTTTTGTTAAACCACCAAGACTCACTTTAACTCCTAAAGAAATTTCAGTTCAGCCTGCAGCGCGCCTGCTGCATGGACAGCCTGAAGAATACCAACTAAATCTGCTGGTTTGACACCCAAGGCATTCATAGACTCAACTAAGTCACCTATAGTCGTGCCCTCGACACTAACAACAGATTTCAATTCTTCACCTTTTGCGTCTTTACCAGATGCTACTCGTATTGAAAGGTCTCCATGGGCAATACTAACTTTAGATATATTGACACCAGCCCCCATCACAACTGTGCCGGTCCGCTCATTAACCACGACCACCGCTCTTTGATCTACGTCTATTTTAAGCGATTCCAAATCTGCGATAAACTCCGTTAACCTTCCTCGGTAAAGTGGAGGAACCTCAACTTCAACACTGGAGGGGTCTAATGATTTCGCGTAAAAACCTTTAAAAAATAGGTTTATTTGGTCAGAAATTCGAGAGTTGGTAGTGAAATCGGCCTGCCGCATACTTAATACTAACTTGCCTTTCGGGGCGATATTCGGCCTGAATTCCCTCTCTATGATTCCTCCATTCGGGATCATTGCAGTAGTAAGCACCGATGGACCACTACCATTTGCCTGACCAACAACCACTGACCCTTGGCTAACAACATATACCTTACCGTCACCAGCTTTTAGTGGAGTCATAAGCAAAGTACCACCCGCTAAACTTTGAGCGTCGCCGATAGTAGAAACCTTAATATCAATACGGTCACCATTTCTTTTGAAAGCGGGTAACATGGCAGTCGCTACCACTGCTGCAATACTTTGTGATGAAGCTTCAGCTGGATCTGTGTGCATTCCAAGCCGGGTCATCATATTTGCAATAGCTTTGTTAGTCGCCATTGAGCTAGGAGAGTCGCCAGTACCAGCTAGACCGATCACCAAACCGAAGCCGATAATCTGATTGTCCCGGTACCCTCGAATATTTACCAAATCTTTTATCCGCGACGTTTGACCCAAAGCAGTTTGGGCCAACAAAAGTGATAATACCAACCCTAACTTAGGCGCCATTTGCCCCATCCTTTTCATCCCCAGGTTTCTCCTCTGGTCGTTTTAGTTCCTCAATAACTGCTTTTTGCTCGGTAATCTCTTTCTCCTGCGTCTCCACCTTCGTTTGGAGCTCAGTTACTTTTGTTTCACTCTCAACTTTCTTTTTATAAATCTCTTCCCGCTCTTTAGCCATCTTTTGACGTTCTTTACCAAGAGAAACCAACTGATTTTGCAGTCTGGTTTTCACACCCTCAAGCTGCTGACGTTTATCATCTAGCCGCTTAGCAAAAACCGACTTTGCCTCACTAAACCCACTCATTCGCAATGAGTATTCGTCTTGCCAGCTGGATGAGTGTCGTTCAGTTAAACGGCCATCCAAAGTGTCTGTCCAATGAACATCAACTAGGTCTTTAGTAGTCAAAGGGTTACCGGAAATAAGGGAAGAATAGGGAATTCTTGCTCGTACGTTTACCTCCCGCCCTTCAGTATCTTGCATAGAGTTTCGCTTATAAACAGCCAAAGCATCACCATTTTCGTATACGTGAGCAATTTTCATCTTTAACTGCTTAAGAAGTTTTGGCACGTCCTCACCATCACCTGGATCCAATTCAGGAAGTGCTGCTAGCATTTCCTTCACTGCCGCATCGCCAGAATCTGGTAGGTCGGCTTTTTTCTCATCACCCTTTCCTTTGCCCGCATCTGCATTCTCTGATTGACTGGATACCACTTTGATATCGACGTATTGGTCAACGCTAAATGGCGCTTTCGACGCAAACAAGTAGTTCCTTTGGTCGTCAATCTTAAACAAAGACCCCGTATCGTTGTGCTGCTCTTTAGGAGCAACCTGAATAGTTTTATGCTTTACATATAAGCTCGGTCTAGGCTTGGCACCAGCCCCCTTGCCATGCATAGATGACGATCCCGGTTTATTAAACCCACCAAGATCACGGCGACTACCAGACATTAGGCCAGACTGACATCCGGTAAGTAACATTAGCCCAAAAAAGAGATAGATAAACTTCATCACATCATCACCTCAACCATAGATGGCCCTATGACTCGACCACGGAGATATTTTTTTGTAGCGGGATAAAACACACGAACTACTTGGCCTTTTCCACCGGCACTTAAAGCCTTAGCATCGGCTTTGATGCTCATACTACCCCGACGAAAGATCATGCGAACTTGCTGACCTCTTTTTACTAACCGTTCAACTTCTACTACTCTAGGGGAAATGCTGAGGCCAGGATAAATAGCTCTTTTCGCCTTAAGGCCCACTAGGTGCTTAATCTTCGTGAAGTTATCTTGGTTATTTTTAGTTAGCTTCTGCCATCGGTACTCTAAATGCTTGTGCATAATATGAGAGTTTTTCTCGAGGTAAATTTTCGAAACAACATTTTGACGCTCAATT
>JANQHA010000342.1 GCA_028282865.1 Oligoflexales bacterium | reverse complement strand
TTCAATTTCTTGCTCATTGGCACTAGTAATTTTAAACAGTAGGAGTCCGTCATCCATCATAACTCGCTGGCCCACTTTAACATCCTGGACAAGGTGTTTATAATCTACTGGAATGATGGAGGGATCGGTTTGCTCATGACCAAATACCAGCTTATACGTAGCTCCGTTACTGATAACCATCTGGTCGCCGATAAGTTTGCCACATCTGATTTTTGGTCCTTGTAGATCCTGCAAGATTCCTACGGTCCGGTTGCAATCAGCAGCTACTCGCCTAACTAATTCGATATTTTTTAAATGTGTTGCATGGTCCCCATGAGAAAAATTTAATCTAACCAAGTTGAGGCCTTCATTTATAAGCTCTCTGAGCACTTCTTCAGATGAAGATGCCGGGCCAAGTGTTCCTATGATTTTACAGTGCCGTCTGCGGTGGCCCCATGAATTAATCCTAACGGAATCCATATTTTCTGCGCTCGGTAGGGAAATGTCTTTATTCATCGAGAGGCCACCTAGGGTTGGGAATCAAAAATAGCAGACTCTATTATAACGGTGTATCAAGCTAGGACTCAAGCGTAAGTTATTTCTTTCATTCAATTTTTATAAATATATTTTCGATATCAGAAGCTTTAATCCGCGGTCATTTGTCTTTCAAAGCCAGTGATTCTAGTGGTTTCTAGCTTCTATGCACTATTTTAAATGCTTTTGCTAAAGAATCATCAAAATCAGACGAAAAAACAGGAGGATACTAATTAGCTTGCTTGGGGTCACCGCGGGGAGTTATGAGCTCGAAAAGAATCAATCGATTTGTGGGTAAGCATATTGCTGACCGATACTGTATCACTGGTGAAATTGGAGCCGGTGGAATGGGTCGAGTCTTTCGGGCCATGCCATTCGAAGACCCTTCCAGAGATGTAGCTATCAAGGTGATTTTGAGAAACCGAGAGCTCAACTCCGAGGATCTCCTTAGATTTCAAAAAGAAGCAGCGTTGATGAGTAGGCTGCATCATCCCAATATCATCTGTTTTCATGAATTAGGCCTTTTGACAAAAAACGAACGTGATGGTGATAGGACCGGTGGCGGTTACTACATCGTAATGGAGATTGCTAACGGAATTAATCTAAAAGAAAGTTTAGAGAAAGATGGTAGAAAAGATCTTGCTTTTTTCTTGCAAATTGGATTTGCGGTAACTTCAGCTCTGGACTATACACATGGAAAAAATATTATTCACCGAGATATCAAGCCTCAAAATATTGTCGTTGGGTCAGCTGCGCTAGATCAGCAAAGTCTCATGGTAAAGGTTTTGGACTTTGGAGTTGCTAGACTAGCTGATGCTCTTCACTCGCACTATGGGTCTACAAATGGCTCTGGTAATCCTGTTTACCACGATATTGCCGGTACACCAGTATATATGGCTCCTGAGCAGACCCATCTAATGGATGCTCCGATTGATCACAGAGTCGACCTGTATTCTTTGGGGTGTGTTCTATATGAGATTCTTGCTGGGCGACCGCCTTTTAGTGCCTCATCTAGAGAAAAACTTGAACGACATCACGTGTTTTCCAAGCCAGAGCCGTTGACCAGTTTACGACCAGATATTCCAAAGATTATTGAAAATATCGTACATAAGTTACTGATGAAGCATCCGGATGAGCGCTACCAGTCTGCTTTTGCTTTGCATGCAGATCTAATGAGAGTCAAAAAAATGTTAGATCGAAGAGATCGACCTAATCGGATTCGTTTTCCTTTAGGGACGAACGATCGATTTTGTTCGGTATCGTCTTCACTCGAGCTCGTAGGACGCGATGAGGAACTTAATAAATTGGTATCCGGCTATG
>JANQHA010000326.1 GCA_028282865.1 Oligoflexales bacterium | reverse complement strand
ACTTTCACATTGACATATAATATGGAATCTGATGCATTAGCCGAAACTAATTTAATCAGAGGGGAAAATGATAAAATCTAAATGTCATCTACTACTTTCACTTTTATCTTTCGGGATTATCGCATTTCAAAACTCCTGTTCCATGCCGGAAAACTCACGTGAGTTACACGATATTGGTGATGCCGTTAGTATGGTTAGAGTGAGCCCATCATCAGAAACCTGGAAAGTGACCTGTAAAGACGGGTCAACTGAAATGAGGTCTACCGAAGAAGTTGTAGATCAGAATTACTGTCATCCAATTACCGAATGTCAAACACGAAATCAAATACAGAAATGGACTAGATCTGCCACAAAACCGTACAAGCCACTGGTTGTAGAAGGCAACGTAGTACCCGACATACACAGTCGTTTTTGTTTGCATAAAGCTGATATCGATGACAAAGAGTTTAGCATACTTATACCTGATATAAATCGATACGATAGAAGTACATCATACCCCTACCTGGCAAATTTTGATGACGCACAAATAGTCTGCAAATCACTTTCTATAAAAGGCAAAACATGGCATGCACCCTATAGTGGCCACAAGTGGTCAACACCTCAGGAAATTGTTAAAGAAAAGTCTCTGAAAAAGATTGGCCGGTATTTTAGCAGAAAGATCGGTTTAAGGTGGCCCATTTCATTTTGGTCGGGATCATTTCACCAAGGAAGGAAAGATTATGTTCTGCACTATGCCGGAAGTTACGACAATGATGATCAAGTCTGGGTAGGGATAAAAGATTTCAAATTAAGTGTCATTTGCGTGACAAATTAATGAGAGTGCAAGTACTCGCAGCCGAACCTAACCGGCTGCAAGCAAGGGGTAAATATATTGTCTTAGTAAAGCTTCAAGGTCTCAAAGGTAGCCACAGGGTGATCCTCCTCACCTTCGTAAGTATGACCACCGATCACTCCAAGCATCTGGGGGCTTAGATTTACTACTTGAGAGAAGCCTTTTCTCTCAGACAACCGATTATCTAACTTTTCAAAAGACTCGGCACCATCTAAATCTAAGGTGTAAATAGAGTCTATGTAATCATATTCCATCGGACCAAGCTTGTGCATACCACCAAAAACAAAGAGCTTGTCATCAATCAAACCTGCTGCTGGGGCAAAGGTCGCAAACGGAAGCTTAGGAAGTTCACGCCACTGGTAAGACTCAGTATTGAACGCAGTCACTTTATCCATAAGCTCGAAATGACTAGCTCCTTCACCAAGACCGCCGACCAAGATAACTTCTTTACCCTTAACAACAACTGATAAAGCCCGGCGCTTAAGTCCAAGTTTCACATCTAAGATAGTCGTTTGATTGGTTTCTAAATCAAAAACCTCTATCTCATCATAAAAACGCCCATCATAATCATTTTCAAACTTAGGCGTGCTATTCCAGCCACCGATCAAATAAACCTTTGAGCCGACCTTTGCAACAGCATTGGAAGACCTTGGGAAGTTCAAATGACCAATCACTTCCCACTTATCTTTGGCGATATCATAACGCTCTACTAGATCGACAGATTTCCACTTAGGTTTATGGTCCTCTGAATAAGTAAAGCCGCCAAATGCATAAATATACCCGTCATGTGCAACCAAACCGAATCCATGGCGAGCTAACGACAAAGAAGCTCCTTGGCTCCACTTACCCGAAACAGGGTCATATATATCTAAACGATCTAAAAAAGATTCTTTAGGGTAGGTATGCTCTGGACCTTGGTGGCCACCAACTATAAAAACCTTACCTTGATGATCAATAGCGCCAAAAGATGATCGGGCAGGATTTGGCATCGATCTCAACATCCCCTGCCGGATGTTTAGGTCATCGCTAAATGACGGTGCGTAATGCGAGCCCTTACCCTGCACCAAAGGCTCAACATTAAAGGTTCCATCCTCAATCGATTCAGCAGAAATATAGTAAAGCTCAAAACGTCCATTAAAATCAGCGGCAAATACCAAATCACCACCTTGCTTAAAAGTCGGGGCGTATTCTCTAAATTCACTATGAGTAACCTGAACCACCGTACCATCCAATAAATCTTGAACATATAAGTTCCAACGCCCACCCTTCTTTGCGGTAAACGCCATATGGGTATCATCTACGGAAAGAGCAGGAGCCATGCTATAACCATCGGGATCAGTTAACTGGGTTAGCTGCTTCGTTTCCCGGTCCCATAGAACGATATCTTTTTTGTCTTTAGATTTATTCCTTTGAAAGACCACAAAGCTTCCATCAGAAGACAAAATAGGAAAATATGCAGGGTCTTTTACCGGAATGATTTCTTTTTTAGGTTGATAAAGCTGGACTCCATCAACAGTCGCTTGCGGTCCATTGACCTTAGCCTCGGTTAAGTTGATGATGGCAATTTCCGCTTTCGCTTCCGGATTTGACCGACCCGTATAAGCTAGAAACCTATGATCACCGGAAAAGTCCGGGTGAAGAAAGAATCCCTCTTCGCTCCAAAACGACCGGCTGCCATCAGCAATATTTTGAATCGCGATGCGAAGCTTCTCTGGAGAATTCCCCAAAACTATAGCCATTTCTTTTCCGTCAGAGGACAGGTCTGGATAAAGAGCCCATTCACCTTCATCAGTCAAATAACGCTCAAACTTTCCCGAAGTATCGATCTGAGCAATGCGCTTGATGCCATCACCATACTCATGCATGTAGACGCCTTTACCATGACCATGAGCCAAACAAACCGAAGCACCGAAGCATAAAAACAAGGAAACCATACCAACTAACTTCATACAACTCTCCCTAGCTATAAGCCGACATCGACATAATAGTTTTATTAACTGATTAACTTACGACGAAGCTAGCAATATTGAGAACGATTATCAATAGGTATTTACAAAGAGTAGATTAAATAATTTTCTAGATTCCATAACCTTAGTTGCAAAAAAAATCTATATATTGCACCTCTATTGCAAAATATAGATGCAGGTCACAAATCAATATGTGAGGTTGCTCCAAATAGTGCTGCTTTAGCGAGAATCAGACTCTGAGTTGAGCTCTCGCAGGCAAGGAGCATTTTTGACGAGAACGAAGCATGAGGTTTCAAATACGAGTGGTTAAAAGAACAAATTAAACTTAAACCCCATATAGGTCGTCGTCACCAACTCGCTATAACTCTCATCAAGTTTAACAGCCATGGTACGGTAACGATAACCCAGCATAAAGTCTAAGGTTTCGCGAGTAAGGTGAAAGACCATACCTAAGTCAGCATCGGTGCGTGGTCCTACGGTGATATCTCGTTTCTCGACATCACGAGCTTCGGTAATTGAGACGCTAGAAATATCCAAATACATTCCAGAGTTTCGATTGAGATTAAACTGCATACCTGCATTGACCCCGTAACCGCTTCCAGTCGAGTCCCTTAACTCAGTTCCAGCTTGGTTTACTTTTAAAGTCATATTGCTGATGATTCCACCCAAGTAAAACGGGCCCATACGGTAACGAATCGTAGAATCTAGCCAGGTATTCTCGACCTTACTGTCATTTAGCGCAAAGGAAATACTGGTGGAATCGTTTCGAATGATGATACCTAAATTGCGCTCGGCACCAGCGTAAAAACCTACCGAATATGCAAACCCATATCCAGTGTCATTAGATTCAACCATTTCGCTCTTATAGGTCATAGCTCCACCTTCGACTGTAGCAAAAGCGGTCGGAACGGACCTATCACTATTTCTACCAAATACATTACTTGGTAGCAGCATCGATACCAAAGCAATCAAAACTGAAAGTTGATGCCTCTGAAAAAACATAGCTATAAAACTCATATAATTCGATTTATCTGTATTTTTTATCGGAAGGTTTTAAAAAAACATGATCTTAAGCTCTGAAAATCTTCAGCAGACAAAGTGATGTAAGCGGGGTAAGCATCAAAAAACTCAGCATTATAAGACTATTATTAAACAAACACATAAATAAAGTTGGTAAAATCAATCGTTTAAATGTGAGCTTTAGTATAAACTGCTCGATGATAAGCATTTCTCTCGAAGTGCAAAGTTAGTTTCAGACAAATCAACATCTATAATACGAAAACCGTCTTTAAGTAACTTAGCAAAGATTTTTGAATTCTTATTGCTCAAAAGAGCTCCAACACCATCAACTAAAAGGTGATAATGCAGGTAAGTAAGCTCAAAACTAGGATTAGGATAATATCTGTACATAATGTTTTTGCTCGAGTCGCTGAATTCTCTTTTGAGCGCCATACTCGCATTGTGATGAAGCTCTCCATCGACCACTATATGTCCAATTTCGTGGGCTAGAGTTGCCTGAACAACTTCCTCTCCGTTAGGAAGCCCTATCATTTTTTCAGCAAGCTTGGGGTCAAACTCGACATACAAGTCCGAGGTATTTGTGACAGGCATAATTTTGCTGCCATCAGTTTTTAGATATAACCGCCCTAACCCCGAGCGCCTCAATGGCTTCAGTTGCTTATGATCCAGCAACTTTTCGTAAATTGCATATACTTTACCAGCCCACTTGTGAACACTGGCCAATTCTTCTCTGATTTTTAACGCCTTGCTATTTTCTGACCGCTGATCCTCCAAATACTCCTTTTGTGTATCAAGATCTACATCCGAAAAAGCGAATGCTTTATTAAATGAGGTTATGGCCGAAAAACTAGTAAGAATCTCTCTAGAGCGCATGATGATTTGATGCGCCGATTGAGCACCACACTTAGATAGAAGTGATGGGTCTGTCGAGCTAAGAGCCCCTCTGTCGTCTCGAGACTTACAGCTTATTGTTTGTTGTGCTATCAAAATGAAAAGCAGATGGATAAGGTTTCTTTTAATTGGTAGCCTCATTACTTCGTATGAATTTAATCGTTTGCAAGTAAAAATCACTCACAATTAATCCGCGAATTTTTATTTTTATTATAACATAAATATCTTTGATCGAACCTTAGCCTTTGGAACATCTTATGAAAAAGGCTGTAATAAGTGTTCTCAAAAATAGGTAGTGCCATACACTTATATGACCTACTTAGCTCAAACCTCGACCTTTACAGCTAAGCAACTAACCTAATTTCTAACTGTTCATCTAAGGCCTCTGAAATTTGCACCAGAGTTCTGATCGTTGGATTCGAC
>JANQHA010000310.1 GCA_028282865.1 Oligoflexales bacterium | reverse complement strand
AGCGAATACTATTTTGGTTGACTCGGGAGAGCAATTACCTACCGATCGATCTAATTGGGACGCCAAGAGATGTGAGCTGCATCTGCGTCAGCTTATGAGTCAGGATGCTCCCTGGTCCGATATGAAGGCTAGTGCCTGGCGTCGTTTTAGGCTGTTAGGAACTAATCAAAGCGCCGCACAACTTGTCGAACTGGTATTTTTGAATGGGTCGATTCATGAAACCTGTGATGCATTAGCTGTACTAAATGAAGAAGGCTTTGATTACTATTTTGAGCTTGAGAGGAAATTTAGAGAGCACTTATGCTTTAGTTTATGGAAAGTAAATAAGACTGAGACTTTGGATATTTTCTTAGAAGAGTGCTCTGACAGGAAAGGGTTGTTACCGATTGAGTTACTCTTTGTCTTTGAAAAAATAAAAAATGCTGGGCACGAAGCTGATAGCTTCATGTTTTTTCAAGAGTATGAAGAAAGTCTCTTAGCTGCAACCGCTCGGTTTGGTGAACGGTTACATATTGACTTAGATTATTTCTGCCTTGGAATTGGAAAACTAGCAATTAAACTCGGCTTTGCAAATGACGCCCAGCGGGTTTTGAAACTTATTAAGCCCGACGATAAAAGGTATCCGGAAGCACTACAGCTTCTTATGACTTTGCTCCATGACGATTACGACCCGGCATCGCATAGCCACTTAAAGAAGTTAAAAAATAAGACTGGATGGCGTGATCGAGCCTCACTTATGCGAGGCTATTTGGCAGAATGTAAGAAACGGGCTAAAGAGGATGATATCCACCGTCCGGTAGTGAATGAAATTTTTTCAAGGCCTCTAAAGTGGGTACCGGCGATTCCGGTAAGCTGGAAAGAAGTCTCGGAAATGGTTGCTAAGAACATCTCTTTATCAGAAGTGCTCCCTGGACTTGGAAATATATATAGAGATGCTGCTTTGGTTTTTCACACTCCAGCGCTTGACGCGGCGCTATGGCAGCCAGTCAACGAGAGTATGGCTAGAGATAGCGCTCTAGAGCATTATTGGCATGGGGTCGCGTTGCTGCATCAGTATATAAACATGGGCACGGCTGATGAGGGCATTTTATGGAAGGCTAAGGAGTTAGTTGGCTTTGCCGAGGAAAATTGGGCATTCCCACTGCCATACCAATGGAAAGAGCTTCACCTGGCAATTATGCGAGGGGTAGCCAAGTCGCCTCATTTGGCCGAGAATAAACGGCAAATAATGCTGCGACAGCTTAAGGTTGTTACCGATGACTCGGAGCTTTCGCTGGGAGAAGTCGAAGAGTATTTAGACCAGTCCTCGGCTAAATCACCGATGGTTTTACGGCAGCTTCAAAGGGTCTGTCAGAAAAAGAAGGCGCGTTTACTAGAGCTTAGAATCCTCGGTATGCGAGTTGCTCAAAGTAATCCTACAAACTCCGACCTCGATCGCTACTGGGAGCTTGCATGCGAGTTGAATAACCACGATCTTGCTTGGAGAGTTGCTACAGTACTCGAATCCAGGCAAGCGCTTAAGGAGTCTGTGGTCAATCCTTGGATGATTTCGGGGGAAAAGAGGTCCGGTTACCCTTTTCTAAGTTTTAGCAAAAGTGATCTAGATTTATGCCTTGATTCTTTTAGCGCACTTGAAAAACGATTTTGTCATGCTTGTTTAAAGGTCGGACCAGTTATTGGTGACTTATTAGTAGCGTTAGATCCTTATGCCAAGGTCCAAAAGCCCGCAAGTATATCGCCCGATAGTTTTGAGTTTCAGGTGGAGAAGGCGATTGATCAAAACATGTATTTAACCAATCAGCGCAAGGTTTACCGCTTCGGTCAGGAAGGGGTCTTAGCATCTTCTTTTCAGCTCCCCGGCTTTATTCAGGCACTGCCAAGCAATCTTTGGAGCTATCTGTTCATTAGAATTGGTGAATGCATGGGTTTACATGCCTGGGGATGGAAGCTATCGAGGTTACATGATCATATCGACAAGCTATTGCCAGCGGCTTCGGGAATGAATGGTGTAAGAAATTATCCAGTAAAAGTTGCTAAGTGGTTAAGAAGCCTCAACCCTGGCCAGCGAAGTGCTTGGCAAGACTTAGTTAGTATATCTAACAAGCTAGATGACGAGTCTGCGATGATCATTTTGGCTTCCTTTGTCGCTAAATTAGCAATACTGATCCATCCGTCGCATGTTCAGGCGCTGAAATCTTTAAGAACTATGAGGGCGCCGGTTTCAGTTATTTGGTCTCTAGAAAAATGGCTTATCTCAGAAGAGTATTCCAATATTCGGCGATCTTATAACACGGTTAACCGAGTATCCGTGCCAAGCCAGCTTAGGTCTAGGTCACGTATCAGTCGCTAACTGCAAGAGCTTCTAGCTTTTACCGTCCTGTTAATTTTCGTGGTGTTCAATTTTATTTGCCTGACTTTGCCACGGTTTGTAAACCCAGGTTTCGGTCTCTGGGTATACCATTAGTATTAAGCCGATCAAACACGAAGAAATTGCCATGATCGTCCAATGGTGCTCGTTAATGATGCCAGAGAAGATGCTCGATCCAATTAGGACAAAAACAGTTGCCATAATAATGTAGAAACTACTTCGAAGAGTTTTGTTTACTTGAAGATAAGGGTAAACCCCCTCTTCATTATTTAGTTTTATAGTTTTCTTTGCCATCGATAGCTCCTGTATTTAGTAAAAGACGTTTATGATTGCTCTGCTTAAGGTGAAACCACCGAATGCTGGCCACTGCAAACATAATTAGCGAGCTCTTAAAGAAGACTTCATATCTCTCGGGGGTTTTTACATGTTTCATAGGAACTACATAAAATAAGATGAGACCGCAACTCACTATGAAGAGGCAGTAGGTCATATACGAGACATGTCTACCGATGTTGACAGGTAGTGCAAGTAGAGATACCCAACACAAAAATAAACCTACCTCAATCAGCTCTTGTATGCCGATAGAGTTAAAGAAATCAATCGTATCTCGAATGATAAGCTCCATTTAGCTCCTCCAAATATCCATTCGGAGGCTTTTTGATGGTTATCAACGGGTAATTGTTGCCTACTGGGTAAAGTTTTATAATAATAATCCGGTCATGCTATAATTATTAACAGTCTGGTAACTAAACTAGGGGTAGCTAGGGTGCTTTTTTTGCGAAATTTTTCAATTTTAAGCTCTATATTTTTTCTTCTATTTCTTTTTCCTGACGACGGGTTTGCTAAGAAGTCCGGGAAAATTAAATTTAAAGAACTCTCTTATAATTTTGGTAAAGTACTGCGAGGTCAAAAATTAAAGCATAAATTTGAATTTGTTAACTCTGGTGAGCAGCGTTTTGCAATTCGAGGGGTTCACGCGTCATGCGGCTGTGCGGTTGGAACGTTTGACTCCGATAAATCGTACGGGCCTAACGAAAAAGGCTCTATTGAAGTCGTCCTAGATACAACAAACTTCCGTGGTAAGTTGTCGAAGACAGTTACAGTTATGACCGACACAAAGCTTTTAGCAACACGTAATCTAACCGTGCGAGCATTCGTTGAAGAAGAGATTTTTGCTGAGCCACCTCTTTTAGCTTTCGGAGATGTTTTTACCGGCTCGGGTGCAGCTAAGGAGTTCGAGGTTAAAGCC